>CAYMTH010000635.1:2002-3638 GCA_964393235.1 uncultured Solibacteraceae bacterium
AACGGGGCCGCTACAATAACGGATGCATGAGCGAATACTACCGCACGTTTGAAGCGGGGCCGGATCCCTTCGGCGCCACCTGGAAAGTGGAGTTCCGCTGGGCGCAGAACGCGATCTCCATCCGTCACGCCGACACCGTGGATGTGAAGTTCGAGATCTTCTCGGGCGACCTGCACGAAGAAAAAGTGATCGCTCTGCCGCACAAGGCATTGCTGCAGGCCGCTGAGGAGACGGGGCAGACGCTGACCGACCCGTGGGCGAGCCGGATCGCGGCGGCGCACCTGCGCAAGATGATCGAAACCGGCGAGGACATCGAGAAGACGCTGGTGACGCTGGACTCCGCGACGATTCTGGAATACGCCGAGGCGCAACGGCCGGCGGCGCAGGAATCGCACTAAGAAAACCCCCGCTTGCATTCGGTACCGTCATTTGTACAATGACTGAGAACCGGAGAGCGCCGGACGGCCGGCGCGGGATGGAAAAATCTATTTGACGTGACCCAAAACCGCGACCTGCACGGCGCGGAGGAAGGAAACACAGGACTCATTTATGGTCAACTGCCCCTTGTGTGACGCGGCCCTCGATTACGACGAGGAAGAACTGGACGAGGGTGACGAGCTAACTTGCGAGGAGTGCGGAGAGATGCTCCGCGTGACGAGCAAGGATCCGCTGGAACTCGAAGCCGTCGATGACGACGACGACGAGGATGACGACGAGGACGACGACGACGACGACGATTACGAAGACGACGAGTCCGACGAAGATTATGAAGAGGACGAGGAAGACGACGACGAGTGGCGCTAACCTCTTCCGGCGCTCGATTCTGATTCTGCCGGCCGTGCTGTTGCCCGTGGGGCTCCAGGCGGCCGACAAGAAGAAGAAAGAACCGGAAAAGAAGCTGATGGCTGTGATCGCCGGCACCGTTTTCCGCGATCCCGGTTTCGCCGTGGGCGGGGCCGAGGTCGAATTGATCGAAGTCCGGGCGGACGGGAAGAAACCGAAGATTCGCAAGGCCGTCACCGACGGCCGGGGGGAATTTGCTTTTGCGGTACCGCCGGAGGAAAAGAAGTACAAGGTGAAGGCTACGGCGCGGGGGCTGCAACCGGAAGAAAAAGAGACGATGAGCACGCCGGGAGCGCGCATGGACGTCTTCTTCACGCTGAAACCCGCGAATCCATAAAGGCATCCAAGGAACAGGAGTTTTTCATGCCGCGAATCCATATCGCCCGATTGCTTGCGCTGACCCTGCTGTGCGGGGCGTCGGCGTTGGCGCAGAATCCGAAGGGCGGGAGCTACGGCAACTGGCTGCCCGGGTCGCAGAAGGACAAGAAGGGCGAGGACCCGACCATCCGGATCGTGACCGGAACGGTGCGCGCGAAGGACGACGCGCTGGTGGAAGGCGCGGTGGTGCAGTTGAAGAACATGAAGACCATGGAGGTCCGCAGCTTCATCACGAAGGCGGACGGTCTCTACACGTTCCCGAACCTGTCGCGCAGCATCGACTACGAGTTGAAGGCCGAATCGAAGGGGATGGTAAGCGCGACGCGGACGCTGTCGACCTTCGACGACCGGGCGCGGGCGATCATCCACCTGCGGCTCGAGAACAAGAAGCAGTGACGCGCAGGCTCCTTCTCGG
>CAYMTH010000636.1:0-3261 GCA_964393235.1 uncultured Solibacteraceae bacterium
ATATATATTGATACACGAGAAACTGAACTTATAAAATATACACAAAATGCTAATAATATACAATATACTATTAAACAATTACCCGTTGCGGATATATGGATAGGAGTTTCAGGAGAAAATATAACTGAAGGTGGTCTTGTTATTGAAGCGCGCGGGAGCCCAGCTGAGGCCGAGGCGCGGGCCGAAGGCGGTCTTCGAGGACTGGTAGAAGGGGCGGGAGCCGGGGGCGTCGAGCGTGCCGGTGACGGTGTTGTAGAGCACGACGAGGTTGCGGTCCTCGCGCATCGGCGTGTAGTACTCGTAGCGGAGGCCGTAGGAGAGGGTGAGGTTGGAGCGGAGCTTGTACTCGTCCTGGGCGTAGAGGCTGAGCATTTCGGTTTTGCCGAAGCGGTTGCCGGTGGCGCCGTTGTTGAAGGGGCTGGGGGCGGAGAGGTCGCCGTTCACCGAGATCGTCGGCTGGTTGGAGAGGAAGGCGTTGAGGTTGGAGAAGGCGTAGGTGACGCCGCCGAGGCGGTCCGTATAGAGGCGGACCTGGCGGAACTCGCCGCCGAACTTGATGTTGTGGCTGCCCTTGATCCAGGTGAGGTTGTCGACGTAGGAGAGGGAGTAGTTGGTGTAGGGCTGGCCGCGGCCGTTGGTGGCGCTGTTGGCGCGGACCTGGCCGGAGGGGATGGAGATGCCGGCCGAGGCGCCCTGGCCGCCGATGCCGACGAGGACGTTGGCGCCGGTGATGTTGAGGGTGACGCCGGTGAGGTCGACGCCGGGGACGGTGGGGGCGACGCCGTTGGTGCGGGTCTTGGGGCCGTTGTAGCCGATCTTGGCTTCGTTGATGAGGGTGGGGGTGATAATGCGCTGCCAGTTCAGGACGCCGTTCTGGGAGACGGCGGTCTGTTCGAAGGCGGAGCCGGAGACGTCGAAGGGAGCGGTGGAGCGGCCGTCGTCGCGGAACCAGCGGAAGTAGATGGCGTCTTTGTCGCCGCGGCGGTAGTCGAGGCGGAAGGAGCCGGAGTTTTCGTTGACGATGGCGCGGCCGTCGAGGCGGGCGACGTCGAAGTCGGGGTTGGAGGTGGAGCCGTAGTTGCCGAGGGGGAAGGCGCCGAGGAGGGGCTTCATCGTGGCGTCGATGCAGCGGACCGCGATGCCGGGGGAGCAGACGGGGAGGTTGCGGACGGCCTGGCTGGGGGTCTGGCCGACGAGGGGGAAGCCGGCGTGCTGGCGGAGGCCCTCGTAGTGGCCGAAGTAGAAGAGCTTGTCCTTGAGGATGGCGCCGCCGAGGGAGCCGCCGAACTGGTTGAGGCGGAGGGGGGATTTGGAGTTGCCGTCGAAGAAGTTGCGGGCGTCGAGGGCATCGTTGCGGAGGTAGTGGAAGAGGCTGCCGTGGAGGTCGTTGCCGCCGGACTTGGTGACGATGGAGATCTGGCCGCCGGTGCCGGTGCCGAACTCGGCGGGGTAGTTGGAGGACTCGACGCGGAACTCCTGGACGGTCTCGAGCGAGGCCTGGAGGCGGAAGGCGGAGGAGGACTGGCCGTTGAGGTTGCCGGGGGAGGCGTCGACGATGGAGGAGCCCTCGACATCGTCGAAGCGGATGGCGTTCTGCTGGTTGGCGCGGCCGGAGAAGCGGATGTTGTCGAAGGAGCCGCCGCCGGAGGTCTGGGCGCCGGGGGCGAGCAGGTAGAGCTGCGAGATCTGGCGGCCGTTGATCGGCATCTGGTTGACTTCGCGGGAGTTGACGTTGGCGCCGACGGTGGCCGAGCTCATGTCGATGACGGCGAGTTCGCCGCCGGAGACGGTGACCTCGGTGGTGACCGTGGTCGGCTGCATGACGATATTGATAGTGCGTTCCTGGCCGAGGGCGAGGTTGACTTCGCGGTATTTGGCGTCGGCGAGGCCGGCGGCGGAGGCGATCAGGGAGTAGGACGAGGCGGCGAGGTTGGTGACGAAATAGGTACCGTTTTCGGTGCTGGTGACGGTGCGTTCGGCGCCGGTCTTTTCGTTCCGGACGCGGATGTTGGCTCCGGCGATGACGGCGCCGGTGGTATCGGTGACGATCCCGGTGAAGCGGCCCTGGTCTTGCGCGAGCAGGGCGCCGGCCAGTAGGAGCGAACAAAGCAGTCGTTTCATTTCAGTCACGAAGGTAGCAACATCGCGTTTCGGCCCCGTTATGGAGGCGTGACAATCACGTTACGGTCTGTAAGATTTTCTTGTTGTGGGATGATCGAGGGGTGAAACGGGCGACGAATCGCGAGCAGGTGATGAAGGACGCGTGGATCGGGGACGCGGTATTGACGCTTTACGCGCGGCTGAAGATCCTGCGGGAGGACGGGGTAACGGACGGGCCGAAGGCGGCGCGGATGACGTCGAACCAGTTTCTGGCGGGGTTGGGCGAGCCGAGCGAGATGGAAGCCCGGATCGGGCGGGTGTACGCGGACGCGGGGCTGGAGGCGGCGTTCACCCACATCGAGACGGAACTGGTGCCGTTATTCACGCGGCAGGAGGCGAAGCGGGCGGGCGGGGCGCGGCGCCGGGTTTGAGGTGGGTTATCTTGGGTTTCGTTGGGTTCCTGTTGGGTTATTTCAAAAGTGAAGTCTTTTGATTTCAATCACTTGTGGGTTATTTCCAGGAAATCGGGCCTGGGTGGGATGAGCAGGAAAGGCGAAAGGCCCGACCGACCGGGATCCGGTGGGCGGGCCTTCTTATTTTAATTATACGGACGTGTCAAGAGGGGGGAAATCGCGCGGGGAGAGCTCGGGGAGTGGGTGATTTCGCGAGTTTTTGCATCGGTTTTGGGGTGAAAACGGGTCATTTTTGTGGCATTCCGATTGCTCTGGGAGGGGGGCAGGAGGTTTACAGACACCGAATATGGCAACCGTCTTAGTGGTCTGGGCAGCTCTGGCCGTGGTAACGATCGCGTTGGCGATCTATCGGAAAGTGGTCGCGAATCATGAAGATACGACGATTCACCTGACGCACGGCGGTGGCGCGGTGGTGGATAGCCAGGCGGCGATGGCGAGCAAGCTGGGCGCGATCGACAAGTGGGGCAAGATCCTGACCGTGGTGACCTTTGTGATGGGCGTGGCGATTTTCTGCGTCTATGTGTATGAAGCGATTCGGGTTGTCCCTGTTTAGGGGCGGCGCGGCGCGATAACAACCGACATTCGTGAGAGTCCGCACCCGGGGCGCCTTCAGGCAGGGGGCGCGCCGGGGGGAGCGGGCTTTTGCGTCTTTCAGGCGGCGAGGTGGCGGAGCTGGCCGGCGGGTTCG
>CAYMTH010000636.1:3271-3631 GCA_964393235.1 uncultured Solibacteraceae bacterium
CGGCCCTGACCGTGCCGGTATCAGGGTCAGCGGTCTTCGAGCGCGCGGCTGGCCCGGTCACGAGCGATACGGGAGCGTTGAATGGCCTCCCCGGTGGCTTCCGGAGAGTTGTCCGGGGCAGGTGTGTTGTCTTTCGGCAGGTTGCGGAGTGCCGTCTCCAGGGCCGCGCGAGTCTGATAAGCGGTCTGGAGTTCGTCCTCAAGGCGGAGGCGCTCTTCGAAGTCTTCGGGTGGTGGGTGCAGTCTTTGCAAGAGGCCGGCGATGGCGGTGTTGACTTTTGCGAGGGCGGCGAAGATTTTCTTGCGGTTCATCCTGATGGGCTCCTGGTTTAGTTCTTACATTGCAGGTCGCCGCGCAACT
>CAYMTH010000637.1:0-2771 GCA_964393235.1 uncultured Solibacteraceae bacterium
AGCCGTCGGGCGAGATTATCGAAACCCCGATCACGGCCAACTTCCGCGAAGGCTTGAACGTGTTGCAGTACTTCATCTCGACGCACGGCGCCCGTAAGGGTCTCGCCGACACCGCGTTGAAGACGGCCGACTCGGGTTACCTCACCCGCCGTCTGGTCGACGTGGCGCAGGACGTCATCATCAGCGACCACGACTGCGGCACCACCGAAGGCATCTACGTCGAACCGATCGTCGAAGCCGGCGAAGTCATCGAGCCGCTGCGCGACCGCATCGTCGGCCGCGTGGTTCTCGAGGACCAGCTCGACTTCGAGGGCAACCGGATCGTCGGCGTCAATCAGCTGATCACCGAAGACCTTGCGACGGCGATTCAGGCCGCCGGTATCGAGCGCGTCAAGATCCGCTCGGTGCTGACCTGCGAAAGCCGCCGGGGTGTCTGCCAGCTCTGCTACGGCCGCAACCTGGCCACGGGCCGGATGGTGGAACGCGGCGAGGCGGTCGGCGTCATCGCGGCGCAGTCGATCGGCGAACCGGGTACCCAGCTGACGATGCGTACGTTCCACATCGGCGGCGCGGCGACGCGCGCGTCCGAACAGAACACGCACGAGTCGAAGGGCGCCGGTTATGTGAAGTACATCGACATCAAGACGGTCCGGAACGCGGCGGGCGAGCTGATCGTCACCAACCGCAACGGTATCATCGCGGTGGTCGACGAAAAGCATCGCGAAAAGGAACGCTACCAGGTGGTCTACGGCGCCAAGGTGCGCTTCGACGACGGCCAGGCGGTCCGCGCCGGCGACGTGATGGTGGAATGGGATCCGTACTCGTTCTCGATTCTCACCGAAGTCTCCGGTAAGGTCCACTTCAAGGACATCGACGAAGGCATCACGGTGCAGGAGCAGGTGGACGATGTTTCGGGCCTGTGGCAGCTGGTCATCGTGGACTCGCTCGACGGCAAGAAGGTTCCGACCATCATCATCCGTCCGGAAGGCGGCACCAAGCACGACGAAAAGCGGTACCTCATGCCGACCCACGCCCACCTCATGGTGCGCGACGGCGACATCGTGCACGCGGCCGACGTGCTGGCCAAGATTCCGCGCGCGACTTCGAAGACCAAGGACATTACGGGCGGTCTGCCCCGCGTGGTCGAGTTGTTCGAAGCCCGCAAGCCGCGTGACCCAGCCCAGATCGCCGAGATCAGCGGCACGGTTCGGTTCGGCGAAATCACCAAGACGAGCCGGAAGATCTACGTGACCGGCGACGACGGGCAGGAGCGTGAGTACGCGATCCCGCGCGGCGCGCACATCAACGTGCAGGAAGGCGACCGCGTCCAGGCCGGCGACCAGTTGATGGACGGCCCGATCGATCCGCACGACATCCTGAAGGTCCGCGGCGAGAAGGAACTGCAGAAGTACCTCGTCAACGAAGTCCAGGAAGTCTACCGGTTGCAGGGTGTGAACATCAACGACAAGCACCTGGAAGTGATCGTGCGCCAGATGCTCCGCTGGTTGAAGATCGAGGACATCGGCGACACCGACTTCCTGCCGGAAGAAGTGGTCGACCGCTTCAAGTTCAAGGAAGAGAACGAGAAGACGAACGACAAGGGCGGGCGCCGGTCGCATGCGCGGCCGATCCTGCTCGGTATCACGAAGGCTTCGCTTTCGACCGATTCGTTCATCTCGGCGGCCAGCTTCCAGGAGACGACGCGCGTGCTGACCGAAGCCGCCATCAACTCCAAGAAGGACGGCCTCCGCGGCTTGAAGGAGAACGTCATTATGGGCCGCCTGATCCCGGCCGGCACGGGCATGGACTACTACCGTGGCGTGCGGATCGCGGGCGAAGGCGTGCCGGAAGAAGAGCCGACGCCAGAAGTCGAGATTTCGTTCAACGACTCGATGGCGGATTACGAAGACACGGCGCGGACCTTCTACGCCGGCGGTCTCTCGGAGACCGAAGGCGCTCCGGACGACTCGATGGTCGAGTAGTTCCAGCAGCAAAAACAGCACCTGGGCCGGCGGCAACGCCGGCCTTCGTGTTTTACTGGGTGGCGTGGATCCGCAACTCGTTTCCCTCGCCGCGGGCGCCCGCGTGTACGATCTGGCGCAGCCCTATTTCGTCGGGATGCCGCACCATCCCTCGCATCCGCCTTACCTTTTCTCGCTGACCAAAAAGCACGGCGACATGCACTCGCCCGCCGGCCATAGCTCCGCCGCCGATGCGATCGCCATGGGCAGCCATGTCGGCACGCACATCGACGGTTTCGGCCATTTTTCCTGCGGGGGGCGGCTGCACGGCGGGCATGTGGCGGATGAGGTGCAAAGCTACGCGGGCGGGTTGACGGTGCATACGGCTGAGGGAATCGGGCCGATCGTACGCCGCGGCGTACTGCTCGACGCGGCGGGGGACGGCCCGCTCCCGGCGGAGGCGGCGCTTGACGGCGCGACGCTGGCGGCGATCGCGGAGGGGCAGGGAAGCCGGATCGGGGCCGGCGATGTGGTGCTGATCCGCACTGGCTGGGCGCGCTACTGGGAGGACGCGACGCGGTATATCAACGCCGTCGCGGGTTCGCCCGCCGGCCCCGGGCCGGACCTTGACGGCGCGCGGTGGCTCAGTTCCCACGGCATCTTCGCGGCCGGTTCGGACACGGTGGCCTTCGAACGCGTGCCGTCGCCGGATATGCCGGTGCACATCCATCTGCTGTTCGAGAAGGGAATCCACATCATCGAGGCGCTTGATCTGGAGGGCCGGCCCTTCACGCTGGTCAGCGACACCTT
>CAYMTH010000637.1:2781-3621 GCA_964393235.1 uncultured Solibacteraceae bacterium
TCGCGCGGGCATCAGCGCCTACGGGATCGGAGATCTGGAGGCGCTCGCCCGCGACCGGGTCTACGAGTTTCTGTTCATCGCGGCTCCGCTGAAGTTGCGCGGCGGCACGGGCGCGCCGCTGCGTCCGCTGGCGCTGGCATAGAATGGAAAACTACCCATGGCAAACGGAATCACTGGAAAAACTGCGGTTGTGACGGGCGCTTCGCGCGGAATCGGGGCGGCCACCTGCCGCATGCTGGCGCGGGAGGGGGCGGCGAAGATCGTCGTTCACTACCACTCCTACCGCGAGGGCGCCGAGGCGCTGGCGAAGGAGCTCGAGGAGCTGGGCGCGAAGGTCGTTCTGATCGGCGCCGATCTTGGTACGCAGGAAGGAATTGCCGGGTTCGTGCTGGACCTGCACGACAAGGCGGCGGGCGCGCAGATCCTCATCAACAACGCCGGCCACCTGGTGAAGCGGGCCAAGCTCGCCGAGTTCACCAGCGACCTCTGGGATGAGGTGATGAACCTCAATGCCAAGAGCGTCTATTTCGTTTCGCAGGCCTTGGCGCCTGGCATGGCGGCAGCCGGCAGCGGAGCGATCATCAACCTGAGTTCGATCGCCGCGCGCAACGGCGGCGGGCCCGGGGCGACGATCTACGCCGCTTCGAAGGCGGCCGTGGCCTGCATGACGAAAGGTATGGCGAAGGAACTGGCGCCGCTCGGCATCCGGGTCAACGCGGTGAGCCCGGGCACGGTCGACAATTTCTTCCACGAAAAGTACTCGACGCGGCAGATGCTCGATGGCGTCATCGCGCAGACGCCCGCCGGCAAGCTTGGGACGAACGAAGAGATCGCCGACTG
>CAYMTH010000638.1:0-3620 GCA_964393235.1 uncultured Solibacteraceae bacterium
GCGGCGAAGCGCTGAAGGCGGAAAACAAGTCCGACGACGACAAGCCGGCGGCGAGCCCGTCTCCGGTGCGGCCCGAAGGCGGGCTGCGCATTCCGCCGCTCACCGAGGGCCCGCAACCGGCGTAATGGCGTTCCCGGTTTATCTTTTCGACGTCGATGGAACGTTAACGGATTCGGCGCCGGATATCACGAGTTCGGTCCTGGAAACCCTGGACCGGAACGGGTATCCGGCGCAACCCGTTTCCCTGCTCCGCACCTACATCGGCAAGCACCTGACGGAGCTGTTCACCGACATCATTCCGGGCATCGACCAGGCAGGAATCGACGATCTGATTCTGCAGTACCGCGCCATCTACACCGCGCGGGGCCACGCCAATACGCGGGCCTACGACGGCGTTCTGGACGCGCTGGCGGCGCTGCCCGGCCGCAAGGGCACGGCCACGACGAAGGGCACGCCGATGACGCGCGTGGTGCTTGAGAAGTTCGGCATGCTGCCGTATTTCGACCACGTGCAGGGCACCGACGGATTCCCGGCCAAGCCGGCGCCGGACGTGATTCACCGCGGGCTGGAAGCCCTCGGCGCGGCGGCCTCCGATGTCCTGTTCGTCGGCGATTCCACCGCCGACGTGGTGGCCGGCAAAGCCGCCGGCGTCACCGTCTGCGCCGTGCGCTGGGGCTACGGTAACCACGCCGAGATGGAAGCCGCCGGGCCGGACTTCTGGATCGACCATCCGTCGCAGCTACTTTCGCTGTAGCCTAGTAACATGGTTCGCCGCAAGCTGCTCGGCCTCGGGGCCGGTCTTCCGTTTTTGTCCTTCGCGCAGGCGCAGGGGAAGTTCAAGACGTCCCTCGCCGAATGGTCGCTCCACAAGGCCATTCAAAGCCGTCTGATCACCAATCTCGACTTCCCGCGCATCGCCCGCGACCAGTTCGGCATCGAGGGCCTCGAGTTCGTCAACGGCCTGTGGGAGGCCCCCACGGCCGACTACGTGCGCCGCCTGAAGCGCAACATGAACACGACGGGCACCAAGTGCGTGCTCATCATGTGCGACGGCGAAGGCTTCATGGGCCACACCGACAAGGCGCAGCGCTTGGCCGCGGCCGACAATCACCGGAAGTGGGTGGACATCACGGCGGAGCTGGGCGGCCACTCGATCCGCACCAACATGTACCCGGGCGAGAAGCAGCCCGCGACGCCGGCCGAGATCGACGACTTCGTCGGCCGGTGCGCGGAGAGCTTCGCCAAGATCTGCGAGTACGCGCGCGGCGCCAATATCAACGTCATCATCGAGAATCACGGCGGCGTGTCGTCGAACCCCGACGTCGTCGTGAAGCTGATGCAGCAGGCGAAGCTGCCGAACCTCGGCACGCTGCCCGATTTCGGCAACTTCCCGAAGGAGATCGACCGCTACGACGCGGTGAAGAAACTGATGCCCTACGCCAAGGGCGTCTCGTTCAAGTGCCTCGATTTCGACAAGCAGTTCCGCGAGACGACGATGGACATGGACCGGCTGATGGGCATCGTCGACGCGGCGGGCTACCGCGGCTGGATCGGCATCGAATGGGAAGGCAGCCGGATGACCGAGTTCGAAGGAATCCAGGCCGCCAAGCGTTACCTCGAAAAATGGACCGCCTGAGATATTCTGGTGGACATGCGTAATTTATTGCTGGTTGGATTGCTGATGGCGCTGCCGCTGGCCGCGGCCGACGCCGACGACGTGAAGGCGGCCGAGATGGCGTGGTTCAACGGGATCACGAAGAACGACTTCCCGGCGCTCGAGAAGGTGCTGGCGCCGGACCTGTACTACCTGCACTCGACGGGCGTGGCGGACACGAAGGCGAGCTATATCGAATCGATGAAGTCGGGGCGGCAGAAGTACGCGGCCGGCAAGATCAACGACCTGAAGGTCCGCGTGTACGGCTCGACGGCGGTGATCAACGGCGACGCGAACTTCGAGTTCGTGACGGCGGGCAAGCCGGGCAAGGCGCACCTGAAGTACACGCATGTGTTCGTGAAGAACGGCAAGCAGTGGCAACTGGTATCGCACCAGTCGCTGAAGGTGGCCGATTAACGGCTGAGCGGAACGGTCGGGCCGTTCGTCTGCGCGAGGCGGAACGACTCGACGATCGATTGCAGGGCCGGGGCGACGGGTTCGTAGAGCGCCTCGGCCGCCATCGCGCAGACGGCGTAGAGGCGTCCGCCGTCCTCGATGTAGAGGTTGTTCATGCGCAGCACGGCGCCTTCGGCGCGCTGGACGCCCTCGAAGCGCACGCCGGAAAGGCCGCCGGCTTCGAAGCGCTCGATGTTCTCGACGGCGACGTTCGATTCGGCGCAGAGGTATTGCAGCCAATCGAGCAGCGTGCCGTCGTCGTAGGCCATGCGCGCGCCCACGGTGAGGGCGCCGGCGCCGTCGGGAGAGACCGCGGCGGCGAGCGGAAGGAAGTAGGTGGGGTCGTCGAAGTTCGGCTCCTCGGGCGGGATTTCGCCGATTTTCCAATCCTCGGGCAGTTCACAGGAGCAGGCGAGGAACTCGCGGCCGGCGGGGCGGAATTCGATGGTGGGCATTCCCTGATTCATGGCGCGAAACGCGCGAGGGAAATGTCATCGGCGCGGTGATCGGTGACGCGGCGGGTGGCGCGGAGTCGTTCGAGTTCCTCCGCCTCGATCGCGGGCGCGGCGGGAAACGGGCCGTGAGCGGCGGCGGGCGCGGCGGCGCGGAGGTTGCCCGGCAGGATGGTGCCGGCCGGGATCTGGCGCAGGGAGAAGGCGGCGAGCAGCGGGTCGATGTGCGTGATGACGACGGTCTCCGACGGCCGGGCCTGGCGCAGGCTGGCGAGCATCGTTTCAATCCGCTCCGACTGCTGCCGGTACCACGCCATCTGCGCGCGCGTGCGCGGCAGGCTCTGCGCGGTGGACCAGGCGAGCAGCGCGACGAGCGCCCAGCGGGCGGCGGGCCGGCCGCGCAGCGTGGCCAGAAACAGCACGAGGGGCACGGACGCGGCCGCGCCATAGTAGTTCTGCAAATTGCGCGGCAGCAGCAGGAAGGGCGCGATGGCGAGCGCGGCCCAGATGCCCAGCGCCGCCGATTCGCGGCCGCGGGCGAGGAGGGCGACGAGGATCGCCACGGCGCCGAGGGCGATGATCGACCGCGCGTCCCACGGCTGCGGCTCGATCAGCAGGCGGTCGAGACCGAACTGCAGGCGCAGGTACTGCAGCGCGTCGGCCGCCAGGCGCGGCCCGGTTTCGATGGTGTACGTCTGGTCCGTCACGATGCGGACGAAGCGGAACCAGAGGAGCGTGAACGCGGCGCCCGCGACCGTGAGCCCCAGCGCCGCCCGCCGCAACTCCGGCCGCACCAGCGCCGCGTAGACCAGCGCGGCGGGCGCCGCCACGGCAAATGCTTCGTGCGTGGCCAGAAGCGCGGCATAGAGCGCCGCGAGACGCCACGGCGGCCCCGTCTCGCGCAGGACTAGGTAGAACTCGACCGTGAGCCACGCGCCAAGCACCTGGTTGTAGGCCGACAGCCAGACGACGGCTGCGCCTAGCGTCGGCGCCACGGTCCACCATAGCGTGAGCATGGCCGGCTGCACGCGGCCCGGCGCGAGGCGCGCGAGAGCCGC
>CAYMTH010000639.1:0-3611 GCA_964393235.1 uncultured Solibacteraceae bacterium
GCATCACGCAGTTCAATCTGCAGGCTGGCGATGCGGGAGAGCAGGGGTTCGTCGTGGACGGTGCCGTCGAGCGCGGCGCGAAGGATTTTGATGGCGTCGGCGGGCGGACGGAGATCGGCTTCGGCGAGGACCCAGCGGGCGCCATTGGGATCGAGGGCACGGCCCTTCTGCAGGAGGTTCAGCGCCTTACCGCGGTTGTTGCGAGCCATCTCGGCGGAGGCGTAGAGGAAGATGGCGTCCTGGTGATCGGGCTGGACGTCAAGGAGGCGGTCGAGAGCCTCGCTGGCGTCTGCGCTCTTGCCGCGTGCGACGAGGGCGCGCGCGCGGACGAGGTTGGCCGGGACGTGATTGGGGTCGGTGCGGAGGACCGATTCGGCGCGCTGCTGGGCGACGGCGGGATTGCCGCGGGCGATTTCGAGTTCGGCGAGGGCGAGCCAGCCGGGGGCGTAATTGGGGTCGAGCTTCACGCAGCGCTCGAACTGTTCGAAGGCGGGATGGGCGTTGCCTTCGAGCAGATAGGCGCGGCCCATGTGGTAGCGGACGAAGGGCGATTCGGGCAGTTGCTGGAGGATGACCTCGAGTTTGCGGCGCTCTTCGACGCGACGCTTGGTGCGCGGGTCGCTGATCTCGATAGCGGCGGCGTAGGCCTTGAGGATGGGCTCGTTGGGACGGGCGGCGAGTTCGCGGGCGATGTAGGCCTTGGCCTCGGACTGCTGGTTGCGGGCGAGGAACCACTCGGCGCGGCGGCTGATGTAGTCGGTGGCGCGGGCGGGGAAGCGCTGATGGCCGCGTTCGTAAGCGGCGCGGGCGAGGTCGAAGGCGCCGCGGCTCATCCAGAAATCGCCGATGAGGGCGGGGGCGAGCGGGTCGCCGTTGCTGGAGGCTTCGAGTTCGGCGAGGACGCGGGTGGCGTCGGCGCGGCTGGCGAAGGCGTCGTCGTGGGCGGCGAGTTGGAGGGCGGCTTCAGTGTGGGAAGTCTGGCGCCACTTCAGGGCGAGGAGTTCGCGCGCCTGGGTGGTTTTGCGATGCTGCATCAATTGCAGGTAGAGCAGGTCGTAGGGGGCGGTGTAGTCCGGAACGCGGTCGATGACTTCGCGCAATAGCACTTCGGATTCGTCGGCGCGGCCGAGGCGGAAGAGCGCGGCTGCTGCCTGAGCGTCGAGGATTTCGCGGTGGTCGACTTTGCCGGCGGCGTCGCGAAGGTGTTCGACGGCTTCCTCGGCGCGATGCCGTTCGAGGAGTACCTGGGCGAAGATGCGATAACCGTCAGGCCGGCGCGGCCAGCGAGTTTCGAGCTTGAGGGCCATTTCCTCGACCTCGCGGAGAAGTGTGACGGAGCGGCCCGGGTCGCTGAAGTAGACCTGATAAGTGGTGTCGGCGAGCTTGACCAGGATGTCGGCGTCGGAGGGGTCGAGTTCGACGGCGCGAATCAGGAGGTCGCGCCCCGCGCGAAGTTCGCCGCGTTTGAGAGAAAGGAGCGCGGCGGCCCTGTAGGCCGGTGCGTGGCGCGGGTCCTTGCGGATGGCCTTGCGGTAAAGGAGCATGGCTGCGGCCGGGTTGCCGTCTTTTTCGGCACGCTGGCCGCGGGAATAGAGGCTGCCCGCGCTATCGAGGAAATCCGAGCAACCGGTGGCGAGCAGCGCGAGGATCAGGACCGCGGTCGTGCCGGTGTGGCGGCGCAGGAACGAGCTTTTTTTCTTGGATTTCTCTCTCTTTTGATGGCCCTTCGGCGGCGTAAGCATGGCGAGTACCTCAAGTCCGGCCCACTGTTCGATGTGGCCTTCGTGCAGGATGCGCGGCTCCTGCGTGGCATGAAGGAAACAGGCAACTAAGGCGGCGATGGCGCCGGCCGCAAAGGCGGCCAACAGGCGCATCCATAAAGGTGGGAATTCGGAAGCGGACGCGAGTGACGCCGGTTCGAGCAGTTCGACCGTCTCGCCCTGGCCGCGCCGTTCCATTTCGGAGGCGGCTTTGGACTCCTCTTCCTTGCGAACCAGCGCAGAATAGTGTTCTTTGGCGATCTCGTACTCGCGGCGGGCGGTGAGCATGTCCACCTCGAGCCCGGCCGGCGACGCCGTAGTCTCTTTTAACTTGGCGGCTTCGGCCCGAAGTTCCAACTCCTCTTTTTGCGAAGAGGATTCCTGCAGTTCTAGGGCGCGGAGTTCATTGCGGAGCAGGGCAATGCGCCCGGCCGCCGTTTCGCGGTCGACGTTCCGCATCATGCGGGCCTGTTCGTTGCGGAACTGCACCAGCACCGATTCGGCCTCACGGAGGTCGAGTTCAGCCATTTCCCGATCGGCGAAACCGGGCCTCCAGCGCTCGCGCATGCGCACGGCATTGGCACGAGCCCGGGCGAAGTTGTCGTAGAGGTGCCAGTAGTTGATCAGGTTCTCGACGCGCGGCTGGTAGTATTCCTGCGAGCGTGACTCGATCTGTTTGATTTCGGTGAGGGCCTGGGCGAGGTCGGCGTTCTTCAGATTTCGCTTCTCCTCCAATTGCCGGCGGTCGTGGCGAAGATCACGGAGACGGGAGTCAATGACGTAGATGCGCGAAGTGTTGGCACCGAGCTCGGTTCGGGCGACATGGGGGCTGTGCACTTCCTGAACTTCACCAAGGCGCGCTTCGGCCTCGAGCATCCGCTCTTCGGCCGCGCGCAGCTGCTGAGTCAGGAAGTCCGTCGTTCCGAGCGACTGGTCGCCGCGGTACTTTCGGTTTTCTTCGTAAACTTGCTCGACCATCTTCTGCACGACCTGTTTGGCAAGCTCGGCATCCCGGTAGCGAAAGGCGATGTGGAGGGTCGGCACGGTACGGTTTGAGTTCTCCGGCGGCGTGGCCTGGATGACGTTCAGATTACCTTTGAACACGGGGACGAGGTCGGCGACGGTTTGGAAGCGGCGGCGCTCCGGGTAGAGGTTGAAGCTCTCGATCATCCGGGTGGCGGTGAGGCGGCTGGAAAGCAACTGGCCCAGCGCGAACAGCCGCTGATTTACCTCCATCGAGAGGTTCGGGTTCACAAAGCGCCCGGCGACCTGCGGCGGCATGAAGCGGACGCGGGCCTCCGACAAGTAGGCCGGAGGGAAAAAGTAACTGACCACGACGCCCAGGCCAAGACCGACGAACGCGGAGGCGGCAATGTATTTCCAATAACGACCCGCGAACCATTGGGCGTCGCGCCAGTCACTGATTTCAAGCCGTTTGGCAAGGTCCGGTTGGGCAGACGGCAGTTCGGCAGGGCTCATAGGGCATCCGGCCTCCTCTTCCGGTTCCAACCGAGAAGGACGAGCAATCCGCCCGCCGTCAGTAGAACCGTAGAGGATTCCGGGGTGTCGACGCCGGCAGCCTGCATCGCGAACTGCAGATCAGAGTTACTGGCTCCGCCGCCTCCGCCCGCAATGAGACCGGAGAATCGGATGTTGCCGGCAATGTACCAATCGCCGCCGGTGCTGGCGGCGCGAATGACCAGCGGCGCCGACATCGAGGAACTGGAGGCGGGGGGCGATGACGCACCGATCGAGGAAGGCATGGACCCGCTGAGGATCTGCACACCGGGCGCCAGACTCAGATTCGCGATGTTGACGCTGGCCGGCCGGCCAGTCGCGGTCGCCTGCGTG
>CAYMTH010000640.1:0-3609 GCA_964393235.1 uncultured Solibacteraceae bacterium
GGGGAGCTTCTGGCGGATGGTCTGTTCGATGACGCGCGGGCCGGCGAAACCGATGAGGGCGCCGGGTTCGCCGATGTTGAGATCGCCGAGCATGGCGAAGGACGCGGTGACGCCGCCGGTGGTGGGGTCGGTGAGGATGGAGATGTAGGGCAGGCGGGCTTCATCGAGCTTCATGAGGCCGGCGGAGATCTTGGCCATCTGCATGAGGGAGACGGCGCCTTCCTGCATGCGCGCGCCGCCGGAGGCGGAGACGACGACGAGGGGGGAGTTTTCGGCGAGCGAACGGGCAATGGCGCGGGCGATGGTTTCGCCGACGACGGCGCCCATGGAACCGCCGACGAAGCGGAGATTGAGAGCGCAGACCTGGACGCGGCGGCCGTGGATTTTGCCCGCGGCGGCGAGGATGGCGTCGGCGTGGCCGGTGGACTTGCGCATCGCCTTCAGGCGGTCCTTATAGGGCTTCGAATCGACGAACTCGAGCGGGTCGGTGGAGCGGAGGTCCTGATCGAAGCGCTCAAACTCGCCGTCGTCGAAGAGCATCTTCAGGCGCTCTTCGGCGTCGAGCTTGAAATGGTAGCCGCACTTGGAGCAGACCTGCTGACTCTCGTCGAGCTCCTTTTTCCAGATGATCTGTCCGCAGCCGTCGCATTTTTGCCAGAGACCTTCGGTCTTGACGCGGCGTTCTTCGTCCGGGATCGGGGTAACGCTAGGGGCTTTTCGATTCCACCAGGCCATATCTTTCAATTATCGCTTATCGCACGTAAGGGTGGTTCTTGAGAATGGCGAAGCCGCGGTAGATCTGCTCGGCGAGCATGGCGCGGGCGAGTTCGTGGGGCCAGGTCATTTTGGAGAGGGACAGGAGCAGATCGGCGCGGCGGCGGTAGTCGGGGGTGAGCCCTTCGTGGCCGCCGATGAGGAAGACGAGGTCGCGGCCCTGCATCTGGGCGTCGTCGAGGAGCTTGGCGAAGGCGGGGGAGTCGAGTTCCCTGCCCTGGGGGTCAAGGAAGATCTTGCGGGCGTTGGGGTGGCGTTCGAAGAGGTCGAATTTGGCGGGGTTGATCTCGCGCATTTCGCAGGGGGAGAAGCGGGCGGCGCGGGCGAGGAAGTCTTCGGCGATGGCGTTTGAGTGCGCGTCTTTCGGGCGGCCGATGAAGTAGACGAAGATCTTCACATCCAGTATTCCCACTTGCCGGTGGCGATGGTGTAGAGCGACAGGCAGAGGTTGGTGACGCCGTGGGCGAGGATGCAGTCGCCGAGGCGTTTGGTGCGGATGGCCCAGTAGTTGTAGGCGGCGCCGGCCATGAGGCCGACGTCCCAGAAGGGGCCGTGCTCGGAGGCGAACAGGGCGGCGGAGATCCAGAAGGCCTGGTGGGCGTAGCGGCCGAAGGGCGCCTTTTCGAAGTCGGGATTGTCGAGCCAGCGCATCAGCCAGCCGCGCCAGAAGAGCTCCTCGACGATGGGGACGAGGAGGGCGGCGCGGGCGGTGCGGAAGACGAGCACGAGCGGGGAGCGGAGGTCGGCCGGGGGGATGGAGGATTGTACGGCGCCGGTGATGGAATTGGTGAACAGCGGGCCTTGGCGGTAGCCGGGGAAGAGGAGGTCCGGGGCGATCCAGGCGACGAAGACGGCGACGCCGAAGAGCGTGGTGAGGAGCGGCGAGGCGAGTTTGAAATCGAGGACGTGGCGGGAGAAGAAGTAGATGACAGCCGCGAGGACGGCGACGCGGACCACCTGTTCGACGGGGCCGGGCAGCGGGTTATACGGCTGCAGGGCGAGGAAGAGCAGGAAGACCGCGAACGGGGCGATATAGGGGACGGCCGGGTGCTTGAGCATCAGGGTTTCGTTCCACGAATCCAGTTGAGGATGGTGTTGTACTCGGGCGAGCCTTTTTCGAAGCGGACGCCGCCGCCGTGGGCGGCTTTGCCGGCGTTGACGATGCCCTCGGTTTCGGCGCTCGAGGTGGGCTTGACGAGGATGAGGCTGGCCTCGGGATCGTCGAGGTTGATGACGTTGCGCGCGGTGGTGAGGGTGGCGTTGAAGAGGGTGTGGGAGGCGTGGCAGTGGACGCAGGCCTGGCCGTCCTTGCCGCGGGTGGTGAGGATGGGCTCGACGTAGCCGCGGAAGTAGTCGTCGTCGGGACGGGCGTTGCCGGCGCGGGCGCGGGGGCCGCCGGCGGCGCGGGCGGCGGGCTTGGGCTGGGCCGCCTTGACAGCGGCGAGGATCGGCTCGCGATCGGCGCCCGGGGGGCCGGCGAGACGGGAGACTTCGCCGAAGGCGGCGTCGCGGACGAGTTGGCCGGTGAGCAGCGCGAGGCGGCGGGTTTCGGGATCGGGGCTATTCAGGTGGGGCGCGAGGGCCCGGGCGAACTTGTCGTTGGCGGCGCCGAAGAAGACGATCTGTTCGACGTCGTTGCCGATGCGGTTGTAGACGCCGTTGAACTTGGTGGAGCGGTCGGCGGTGGGGTCGTAGACGTCGCCGCGGCGAAGTTCGAATTCGGCGAGGCCGGCGAGGAGCCACTGCACCTGCTGCGGGGAGCCGGTGGAGAGCGCCTTGGCGAACTTGGTGGCGAGGCGGTCCTCGATGGCGAGGCGTCCGCGGATGGCGCGTTCGCGGTCCTCGGGCTTGGCGAGGCCGGGCACCCAGTTGTTGTAGAGGTAGCGGATGTTCTCGTCGGCGAGGTTGTAGACGGCTTCCTTGAGGTTGCGTTCCACCCACGGATGCTGGGGTTTGGCGAGGCCGGCGAGGACGGCGTCCTCGATGGTCTCGCGGGCCGGGGTAGAGGGAGTCCAATACCAGAACTGCCAGCCGCCCTTGATGGCCTGAATGGCGATGGCCGGGTTGCGGTCGGCGAAGCGCTGGGCGAGGGGCGCGGCGAATTCGGGACGTTTGGCGACGGCGGCAAAGTGGGTGGCGAAGAGGCGCGTGGCGGCCCAGCGTTCGCGCTCGTTGGCGGAGTTGAGGGCTTTCAGCAGCGGGTCGGCCGGGGCGTCGGGGCGGCGGTTGTAGATCTGGCGCAGGGCCCAGGCGGCGGCGCGCTGGACGAGCTTGGACGGGTCGTCGAGGCGGGCGGCGATGGCGGGCAGCGATTCGGTTTTGGCGAAGCGGCCGAGGGTTTCGAGGGCCTGGGCGCGGAAGATCGGCTCGGGGACGGTGGTCAGCGCTTCGATGTCGCGCAGGTTGGCGGGCGCGGTCCAGAGGTCGTTGAGGGCTTCGAGGGACTTCGGCGCGCCAGCCGCGGGCGGGGCGGTCTGTTTTTCGGTGGGGTAATAGGCGGACAGCGCGAGCACGGCCATCTGCGTTTCGCGGAAGGGCGTGCGGAAGTTTTCGTAGCTCTGCAGCGGGTCCAGCCAGCCGCCGAAGGACTGCTGGCGGCTGAGCAGGTAGTTGAGCCCCTTGGCGACCTGCGGGTTGTCGCGCGGAATGCCGGCGGCGTGGAGCGCCCAAAGGGCGTGGCCGGTCTGGAATTCGACGGGGAAGGACTTTTCGTCGAAGCGGGCGGACCACTGGCCATCGGGGCGCTGGAGGGAGAGGATGCGCTCGGCGTTCTTGCGGATCTTCTCGGCGTGCCGGGTCCTGTCGATGGAGGCGAGGGCGAGGGTCTGGTAGCAG
>CAYMTH010000641.1:0-3600 GCA_964393235.1 uncultured Solibacteraceae bacterium
GGCCGGCACCGCCGCATCCACCTGCACGTTGGTCTGGTAGAGGCCCACGAAGCCCGGCGCGAGCCCGTGGAAAAGCACCGCCGCGGGCCGACCGCCCACCTGCGCCGTCACCTGCGTGGCCGCGCCGAAACCGGTGCCGTAGAGTTCGAAGATCCGCTGGCCGCGATTGATGGCGGCAGCGCGGCCCGTGGCCGCGTCAAAGAAGATGCCCGGCTGCACGGCGAACAGCGGAACCGCCGCCGTGGTCGTGCCGAGCGCGGTGCGCACTTCGACGGCGGCCGTCGCCGCGGTGGAAACGAGCGCCGGAACGGCGAAGTTCACCTGCCGGTCGTCGGCGTAAAAGACCTGCGCGCGCGCGCCGTCGACGCTCACCTGCGGCTGCGCCAGATTGGCGCCGAAGATGGTGGCGATGCCGCCGGGCGTCAGGCCGGCCTGGAAGGAGGCGGCGTTCACCACGGCCGCGGCGGCAAACACCGGGCGGCCGAGCGCGACCGCCTCGGCGGGCGCCACGGGCAGCCCTTCTACGCGGAAACGCAGGAAATTGGGCGGTTCGGCCGCCGGCGTCCACTGGAAGGCGGCGCGCCCCGATGCGTCGGTGATGGCGGCGGCGGGTGTGACGGTTCCCCCTTCGGCGACGATCCGCACGTTGCCGTAGGGCAGGTCATTGATGTCGGTCAGCTTGACGACGACGGGCGCGGGCAGCGGCGTGGCGCCCGCGGCGATCTGCCGGTTGCCGGACTCGATGCGCAGTTGCAGCGCGGACGGCTCGTTGACAGCCAGCCGCGCTTCGGCGGCGCTATAGCCGGCGTCGCCCTGCGGCTCGGCGCGCAGCGTTTCGACACCCGCGCGCGGCGTCCGGTAGGTGGCCGCGGCGGTGCGCGCCCCGGCGGGAATCGTGAGGGAGGCCGGGCCTTCCAGCAGTCCGTTGGCGCCGCGCAGGTTCACGGTGACCGCCTGGTTGGCCGGTTGCTGCAGTGCGACCTCGACCCGCGCGTCCCGGCCCGCGATCGCGCCGGCGGCCGGCTCGATCGACAGCGACAGGTTCCGACGCAGCGAAACTTCCATCGCCCCGCGGCTCCCGGTGTAGCGTGGCCAGGCGGCTTCGAGTTCCTCACGATACCGTTCGAGCAGCGCCAGTTCTTCCGGCCTCGCCTGCCCGCCCTCGGGAACGATGAGCACGAAACCGATGCGGAAGCGCCGCTGCTCCACGGTGTGGTCGGGCGTACGCCGGCCTTCCACGGAGATCAATTCGTCCACCGTCACGTCGCGCCGGTCGCCGTTGAAGCTGACACCCACGCGCGGGTCGACGAGCGGTGTTGACGCGTTCTCCACCAGGAACGACGGCGGCACCTCCTGCGGCGCCCGCAGACCCATCAGATACTGGTCCAGTGCGGAGAAGCCCTGCACCGTTGCCGTCGTCGTGAACCGCGGACGCGCGTCCGGGCCGTCGTCGCGGATGCGGTTGCCCTCGAGAATCGAGGCGTCGGAGTTGAAGCGGAAATTCCAATGGAACAACTGCCGCCCCAGCATCGGCCGGGCCGCCGGATTGGCCGGATTGCGCACGCTGGCGAAGGCCAGGAACAGGTGCCCGATCTCGTGCGCGAGCACCGTGAGCCCCGTATCGCCGGTCGAAAACCGCAGCGGGTGCGCCGTGTTCGGGTTCGTCGGAAAGTTGGACAGCGGGCCCATGTTCAACACCGCCTGCAACCGCTTCGCCGATCCGTACTGCCGCCCCACGTCGATCAGCGTGTCGCCGATCCCGCGCCGGTGCGTGCGCACGGTCGTTTCAAAGGCCAGCACACCCGAACCCGGGCTCACGCCCGCCGAATTGAAGAACGCCAGATAGTCGTAGGCATCCTCGTGCGTCTCATAAAAACGTCGCGCCGCCGAGACCAGATCGAGCGCCTGCGCGTCGCCGAACCGCTCGGCGATCATCGCGTCGTGCGACCCGCTGCGGGTCTGCACAAACGACGCGAGCAGCGGCCGCGCCAGCGTGTCTCCGGGCGAGATGCCCACCACGCCGTCGTCGATCGCCACGCCCTCCCACGCATACGCGATCTTGCCGTCCGGCGTCAGCCGGATCTGAAAACTCTGCGCGCGCCCGTTGCCGAAATCTGAGTACTCCGGAACGCGCAGCCACGTCACGACGAACGCCTCCGCCGTCGAAAGCACCCGCACCGAGCCGCTGCCCGCCGATGGATCGAGATCCGTGAACAGCCCCGCGATCCGAGGCGGGCCGGCCGCCATGCGCCCCAGCGATCGCGCGCTCGACGCGTTGTCGCCCTCGGTAAAGGTCAGGTTGCCGTCCGAGTTCAGCCACGCCTCGCGATAGCTGTTGCCGAAGAACGGAAAAGGGAAGGGAAGCGGCACACGCCGGGAATCGTCGTCGCCGAGTCTGCTCACCGGCGTGCCGGACCCCGCCGCCGCCTGGTCGAATCCGCCCTCGCTCGTCGCGTAGGCGTAGCGCCCGCCCGACGGCGTGAACACCACCTGAAACTTATCGAGGCTGAACGGGTTCCGCCGCCCGAAGATCGAGTCGTCGCTTTCGATCACCGCCACGTTGCCGATGTCGGCGTCGCGCCGCGCTCGCGCCGCCATGCGCGCTATTTTGACCGGATCGGCCGCCAGCCGCCGCATGTTCTTTTCGTGGCGGTCGATCTCCTCGCGCCAGTTTTCGGGATAGGTCCCGCAGAATCCGCCGCCCGAGCGGGCCTGCAGCAGCAGCGCGCCGAGCGCGTAACAGAGGCAACAAAGCGTCCGATGACTCATCCACCATTGTAGACGCGCATCGTAAGATAGGGAGGAGAGGACTCCCCCGCATGGCTTTCTGCACAAGCTGCGGCAACCAGATTGCCGACGACGCCCGTTTCTGCCCGAATTGCGGCAGGCCCTTCGGAGCGCCCGTGCCGCCCGGACCGGTCGCGACGCCGCTGGAATATACGATCCAGGGCGACAACCTTCAGGTGGTCCGCATCAAGCTGCAACCGGGCCAGGAACTGTTTGCCGAGGCCGGCAAGATGCTCTACAAGACGCCCGCCGTGCAGTGGGAAACCCGCATGTCCGGCGGCTCCATCGGTGAAAAACTCTGGGGCGCGCTGAAGCGGACGGTGATGGGCGAAAGTCTCTTTCTCACTTACTTCCGCGCCATGACGCCGGGCGAGGTCGGCTTCGCCGGCAGTTACCCGGGCCGCCTGCAGCCCTTCACGCTTGCGGCCGGCCAAAGCGTGCTCGTGCAGCGCGACAGCTTCGTCTGCGCGCAGAGCACCGTGCAACTCAACATCGCGCTGGTCAAGCGCCTCGGCGCCGGCTTCTTCGGCGGCGAAGGCTTCGTGCTCGAAAAACTCACCGGCCCCGGCACGGTCTTCATTCACGGCGGCGGCGACTTCATCGATTTCACGCTCGGCCCCGGCGAGATGCTGCAGGTCGACACCGGCTGCGTCGTCGGTTTCGAAGAAAGCGTCAGCTACGACATTCAATTCGTCGGCGGCATCAAGACCGCCATCTTCGGCGGCGAGGGCCTGTTCCTGGCGACGTTGACCGGCCCCGGCCGCGTCATTGTGCAGAGCATGACGCTCGAAAAACTCCGCCGCGAACTGGCTC
>CAYMTH010000642.1:0-2126 GCA_964393235.1 uncultured Solibacteraceae bacterium
CCACGCGCTTCCACTGGCCGTCCCAAAGCACCACTTCCGACTCCTCCGCTACCGGCCAGCGCTACCTCCGCCAACACGAAAACGGCGCCCGGTTCCTCCTTTTCGTCCGCCCCACCACCGGCGACCCGTTCGTCTACCTCGGCCCCCTCCGCTACGTCTCCCACACCGGCAGCCGCCCGATGAGCATCTATTGGGACCTCCTCCATCCCATGCCCGCCTGGTTCTTCCAACTCTGTGCATCGCTCCGCGCCGCATAAAAAAAGGGGGCCTCGCGGCCCCCAAGTTCACTCAACCAAGTGAATTCTTACCAGTACAGCTTCAACCCCACCTGCATCTGCCGCGGGGTGTTCGCCTGGTTGGTCACGATGCCGAAGTTTCCGGCGTTCAGGTTCGTGCTGCCCGTCCCGAAGATCGTCCGGTTGAACAGGTTGAACGCTTCGCCGCGAAGGTCGATCCGGAACGTCTCCGTCACCTTGAACGTCCGGGCCACGCTCACGTTCTCCGACTGGCCCCAGAACGTCCGCAGCTTCGGATTGTGCCGCGTCGCGTTGCCGAAGTCGGCCGGCTGCGTACCGAAGAACGACGCCGGTTGCAGGAACCGGTCCACGTTCGGGTCGAACTTGTCGCCCGCGATCGGCGCGCGCCACCCGTCGTAGGTCGAGATCGTCGGCCGCGTGATGCCGTTGAAGATCGGCAGCGGATTGTTCCGCGTCAGTTCGATCGGCGTCCCGCTGTTGTACACCTGGATCGCCGCCAGCCGCCAGCCGCCCAGCACCCAGTTGCCGATGCCCGAGTTCATCCACTTCTGCCCCTTGCCGAACGGCAGGTTGTACAGCGTCGAGAACTTGATCACGTGCGTCTGGTCATACTGGCCGATCGACTTCTCCGTCCGCCGGTTGTAGTGGTCCTGCGCCGCCACTTCCGTGTTGGCGAAGTAGCTGTCGGAGTCCGTCATCAACTTCGAGAACACGTAGCTCCACTGCAGCGTCAGGTCCTTCGAGAACCGCCGGTCGAACTTCATCACCATCGCGTGGTACGACGAATGGCCGCTCTTGTCGCCGTTCTGCGGACCGGTCGCGATGTTCTGATACTGCGGGAACGGCCGCAGCGCCTGGTTGGCCGTCCGCTGCGACTGCGTGGCGAAGCTCGGATACGGCGCGCGCACGCCCGCCGCAATCGCCGCCGCCGAGTTGAACGGTCCGGTCAGCATTGCGATCGCCTGCGTCCGCCCCATCTGCGACACCAGCCGGTTGAAGATCGCCGTGTCCATCTGGTTCATGCGCAGAATGCCCGACTGCAGGTGCGTGCCGACGTTGGCGTTGTAGCCGATTTCGAGCACCGTGTTGGTCGCAATCTGCCGCTGCATCGTCCACGTCCAGAACAGCGCTTCCGGCGCCCGCGTGGCGTCCTGCCCGTTCCAGTAGTCGACGTCCTGACCGTTCTGGAAGCTCGGGTCGATCGAGGGCGGCAGCTTGTACGGCGGCAGACCCTGATCGAGCAGGAAGGTCGGCTGTACGCCCTGCGACGTGTTCTGGAACGCCCACTGGCCGATGAACCCGGCAAAGTGGCCGCTGCCCTGCACCGCCGTCACGCGCGAGAACGACCGGCCGAAAGCCGTCCGGATCGTCGTCTTCTGGTCCGGCGAATAGGCCAGGCCGATGCGCGGACCGATGCCGCCGAACCAGCCGGGCACGAGGCTGCGGGTGTTTTCGCGGCCCGGGCCGAAGCCGGCGAACCAGAGGGCGCCGGGGAAGTTGTCGGCGGCCGGATTGGGACGCGTCGGGTTGAAGTCGGAGTACTCGTCGCGCTTGTTGGTGGGCGGCATGGTGAAGTCATACCGCACGCCGAGGTTCAACACCAGCTTCCGCGTGATGCGCCAGTCGTCCTGCGCGTAGAAGCCGAAGTAGGGGTAGTTCTGCGCCACTTCGCGCGGCGTTTCCGTCCGGCCCAGGTGCGCCTGGCCCAGCAGGAAGCTCGCAAACGAACTGCCGCTGGTGAACGACGTGGCTCCAGGCACCGACGTGCCCAGGAAGTTGAAGTCCGCGCGGCCCGCGATGTCCTGCTGGCCCACGCCGTTCGCCGTCTGGTTCTGGTGCTGGAACCCGAACTTCCACGTGTGCTTGCCG
>CAYMTH010000642.1:2136-3216 GCA_964393235.1 uncultured Solibacteraceae bacterium
TGATGCCCCAGCCCGGCTGCAGCGTGCCGTTGTTCGACGGCGAACCCCACGTCGAAAACTCCGTGAAGTTGATCGTCGGGAAGTTGTTGTTGCAGTCGATCACGTTCTTCATGCAGATCTTGTCCTTCCAGTTCTTTCCGACGTTGGCCGAAAAGCTGTCCTTGATGAACCGGTTGAACGCGAACGAGAAGTGGTTGACCATGGAGGGCGAAATGGTCCAGTCGTGGCTCCAGCGGAACGCTTCCGTGTCCCACGCCTGAATGGCGCCGCTCCACAGCGGTTCGGGGAGTCCGGGAGGGCCCGCCGGGCCCGGCTTGTTCCGGAACGTGGTCATGTTCCACAGGAAGCCCAGGCGGTGGTTGGCGCCGAAGTTCTGGTCCGCCTTCACGCTCCATTTGTCCGTCGGCGTGATCAGCGTGCCACCCTGCACAATGTAGTTCTGCCGCACGTAGCCGCTCGTGCCGGGCGCGAAGCCGCGGTTCGGCGTCACGCTCTTGCCGAAGGCCGCGATCTGGTTGGCCAGCGCCGAGAACTGGCTCGGCGGAATTTGATTGTTCGGGAACGGATCACGAACGAAGCCCACGCCATTCGGGTTGGCCCGCGTCGTCGCCGGGTTGTAGATCGGCAACAGGACGTTGCGCTGGTCCACCCACTTGCTGAAATCGCCGTTGTACATCTCCGGCGTCGGGACGGACAAAATGCTCGCGTTCGCGCCCACGCGGTTCCGGAAGCCTTCATAGGAGGTGAAGAAGAACGTCTTGTTCCGCCCGTCGTACACCTTCGGGATCCGCACCGGGCCGGACACCGTGAAGCCGAAATCGTTCTGCCGGTAGATCGACCGCGTCTGCGCGAAGAAGCCGCGCGCGTCCAGTTTGTCGTTGCGCAGGAAGTCGTAGGCCGACCCATGGAAATCGTTCGTGCCCGACTTCGACGCGAACGTCATCACGCCGCCGCCCGCCTGCCCGTACTCGGCCTTGAACCCGTTGGTGTCCACCGAGAACTCCGTCAGCGCTTCTACCGAAGGCGTGTTCAACGCCGCCTCCGCCGTGTCGCCGGACCGGTTCGTTCCCACCGAATAGC
>CAYMTH010000642.1:3226-3600 GCA_964393235.1 uncultured Solibacteraceae bacterium
ATAGCCGTCGAGCGTCGCGTCCCACTGCGCCACCTGCCCGCCACCCAGCGCCAGCCGCTGGCCGTCGCCGCGTGCCTCGGCCGCCACCGCCACCAGGTTGAACGGGCTGCGCATTTCGCCGCCCACCACCAGCGGCAGTTCGTCCACCAGCTTGTTTTCCACCAGCGTGGTGACCTTCGCATTCTCTGTCTGAATGGTCGCCGCCGCCGCCGTCACCTCGATCGATTCCGTCAACTGCCCGACCTGCAACTGCGCGTCCACGCGCACCGTGTTGCCGGCCGACAAAATAATGTTCTGCTGCAGGAATTTCTTAAATCCCGTCGCCGTCACTTCGAGGCGATACGCCCCAGGCGCGAGGTTCGCCAGGTTGTATT
>CAYMTH010000643.1:0-3586 GCA_964393235.1 uncultured Solibacteraceae bacterium
GAGTCCCCAGCGGCCCCCTAAAGCCCTAGCGCCGCAGCCGGTGCCTGGCACCCGCATTTTGGGTGCCTGGCACCTAGGAAGCGTAAGGAAAAGAAGGAGGGGTGAAGGAAGGAAAAGAAGGAAGGGAGAAGGGACGGAGCAGCCCCCCCTACCACTCCCAAGCCACGCCCGGCGTCAACTCCACCACCTTCGCCGTCGTCAACCCGGCCAACTCCCCCGGCGTACCAATCAAAGGCGGGAAAGTCCCATAGTGCATCGGGACCACAGAAGGCGCGCCCAGCAACCGGCACGCCACCGCCGCCCCCTTGGGCGACATCGTGAACAAATCCCCAATGGGCAGAAACGCCAGCTCCGGCGCATGCAGCTCCGCGATAAAGGACATCTCGGCGAATACGTCCGTGTCCCCGGCAAAGTACGCGTTCCGGCCCCCGGGAAAGTGCAGCACAAACCCGGCCGCCTCGCCGCCGTAGACCATCGAGCCGTCGTCGTCGGTGATCCCGCTCGAGTGCAGCGCGTGCGTCATCGTCGCGCCCAGCCCGCCCGGCGTCTCCACCCGGCCGCCCTTGTTCATGCCGTTGCAGTTACTGACACCCTTCGACCCCAGCCAGGTGCAGATCTCATAGTTCGCAAAGATCTGCGGCTGAAACTCGGCGGCCAGCTTCCGCACCCCGCCCACATGGTCGAAATGCCCGTGCGTGATCAGGATCGTGTCCACCCGGTCGATCTTGTACCCCGCCGGAAACTTCGGATTTCCGTCGATCCACGGATCGACCAGCGCCACCTCCCCCCCGGGGAGGCGAAAGGAGAAACTGGTATGGCCAAGCCACGTAATCTGTATCTTGCTCACTTGGTAACCTCCAGGAAAGATTTGCCCGTCGCCGGCATCTCCCCGAACAGCACTTTCGTCAGTGCCGTCTCCGACACCGGGACCGTCGAATATGTCGTCAGCGCCACGGCCGCCCCCGGATACCCGCGCACCAGAAACGGGTTCCCCAGCGCCGCCAGCACTACCGGCCGGCCGTTCCCCATCACCCGGTCCAGCAGCGGCACGTACGCCGTGTTCAATTTCCCCGTCCCGCCAAAGCCCAAAAACGCCGCCACCACCGTCGTCTCGCAACCCTCCGGCGGCCCGGCCAGCGCCGCCGCCGGCATCTGCGGATCCAGGATCACCGTGCGCGCCTGCGGCGCCCTCTGCCGGATCTCATCGGCCAGCTGCGCCCCCTGCCCGTTGCCCCGCCGCTCCGTCAGCGCCAGCACGCACGTCCCGGCCCCCTTCGCCACCGGCAGCGCCTTCGCGGAATCGCCGCGCAATACCGCCACCGCCGCGTCGGCCACCTTCTGCGCATGCACCATCGCGCCTTCGTCCTCGGTGACCTCCGGAATCTCGTCCCCGTCCACCAGCTTCGACCGGTGCAGCCCCAGCCGCGCCTTCGCCCGCAGCACCTTCCGGACGCTCTCGTTGATCCGCGCCGCCGTCAGCCGCTTCGCCCGCACCGCCTTCACCACCGCCTCGATCGCCTCGTCCGGGTTGCGCGGCATCAGCAGCACGTCCACCCCGGCCTCCAGCGCCCGCACCGAGCTCTCCCCGCTCCCGTACTCCTTCGCCAGCCCGTCCATGTCCATCGCGTCCGTCGTCACCAGCCCCGCGAACCCCAGGTCTTTCTTCAGCACCCCGCCGATCACCACCGGCGAAATCGTCGACGGCACCCGCGTCTCGTCCACCTTCGCCAGCGCGATGTGCGCGCTCATCACCGAGTCGACGCCCCCCGCGATAGCCGCCCGGAACGGCGCCAGCTCCGTCGCCTCCAGCCGCGCCCGGTCCAAGTCCACCACCGGCATCCCCGCGTGGCTGTCCGTCGCCGTGTCCCCGTGCCCGGGGAAGTGCTTCACCGTCGCCAGCACCTTCGGCGTCGCCGATTTCGCCCCCCGCAAGAACGCCTCCACGTGCGTCGACACCGTCGCCGGGTCCACCCCGAACGCCCGGATCCCGATGATCGGATTGTCCGGGTTGCTGTTCACGTCCGCCGACGGCGCGAACACCCACTGGAACCCCAGCGCCCGCGCCTCCCGCGCCGTGATCCGCCCGAACTCCTCGGTCAGCTCCGGCCGCCCCGCCGCCCCGTACGCCATCGCGTGCGGAAACTGGATCGTCCCGTCGAACCGCATCGAGACCGATCTCTCAAAGTCGCCGCCCACCAGCAGCGGCACCGGCGCCAGCTTCTGCAGCCGGTTGATGAACTGCGCCGTCTCATACGGCTGCGCCTTCACCACCGCCCCGCGCCGCACCCGGTTCACCACGATGATCCCGCCCACCCGGGACTGCTTCACCCATCGCACGATGTTCCGCCACTCGCGCCCCCGCGAACTGGCCATGTTCCCGTGCGTCCGGATCACGATCAGCTGGGCCACCCGCTGCTCCAGCGTCATGCCCCGCAGCCACCGCTCCACCACCGCGTCCTCGGCCGCCGTTCCCGCCGCCGCCTTGGGCGCCGTCCGCGCCGCTGTTACCGGCGCCGCTTTCTTCTTCGCCGCGGTCTTCTTCCGGGCAGCCGGTGCCCCCGCGAGCGTCATCAGCGCCGCTCCGAGTGCCACCCACAAGGCCGCCCGGCGCATCACCCGGCCGTGCCCGTCCGCTTCGCTACCGTCGTCGCCTTCCGCGCAACAGGCGGTTCACCGCCCGGATCAGCTGCGAAACCTCGTTCGCGCTCTTCGGCAACACCGCGTCGGCGCCCGTCGACGCCTCCGTCAGCCCCAGCGCGTCCACAAACCCGGAGATCAGAACCACCTTCGTGTCCGGCGCGATCGCCCGGACGCCGGCAATCAGGTCAACCCCCGTCTTGCCCGGCAGCTTGTAATCGGTCACCACCAGCGGAAACGGCTCCGCCGTAAACTTCTCGAGCGCCGCCTCGGCCGACGTGGCCGTCGTGATCGCGAACCCCAACTCCTGCAGCACAGACCGGCGCGCCGCCAGCCCCGCGGGATGATCGTCGACAAGCAGCAGACGCAGGGTCGCCGCAAAAGGTCTTTCGGTTACAGAAGACATGAGCAAGTGAGGACAGTATCAGGGCCGTTACAACGGTGTCAACACTCCCGTATCGGACTCATTTGCCGGGAGATGTTTTGCTTGACAATTGTCGCCGTTATTCCACTTCCCGCGGCGCGTTGTAGCCCTGCTTCGCCACGATCGAATACTTCATCGGCTTGCCCTTCTCGTCCACGATCCGCAGCGGCTCGTTCGTCGCCGGATTCACCAGCTGCACCGTGATTTTCCGGTACTTGCCGTCCTTGGCCAGATTGCTGGGCTGGTAGGTCAGCGAGTACTGGTTCCGAAGTGCCTGGTGGATCGAACGGTAGATGTTCGGGAACTCGCCGAAGAACCGCGGGAAGAAGCTCTGCCCGCCGCTTTCCTTGGCGAAGGTCCGCATCTGGTTGTCGGCCTGCAGGAAGTCCAGCCGCTGGATGCCGCCCATGTAGCCGCGCGCGTCCAGCCACTCCCGCAGCGCCTGCATGATCCCGATCGCGTAGATCGGCACCCCGGCCTGCTGAATCTTCTTCCGCGTCTGGTCGAACGTCAGCTTGCTGAACG
>CAYMTH010000644.1:0-3585 GCA_964393235.1 uncultured Solibacteraceae bacterium
CCGGCGGCAACCCCGGCAACAACCCCAATCCCGGTCGCGGCAAGTAGACTCTGGCCCTGAAATTGCCCCCATCCTCGCGGAGGCACCCATGGCCGCCGCGAAAACTCCCCCGCGCTACTCCCCCCACCGCATCGACGATCGCGTCGAATACGCCATCCTGATCGTCCTCCTCACCCTCGCCGCCGCGGCCTACGCCGTCTACGGTCCGTAGGAGGTCACCCCCATGCCCCGCCATGTCCTCGCCCTCATCCTCGCCGCGATCCTCGCCACCCCCGCCCTCCCGGCCCGCGACCCCCTCGCCACCCTCAATAACATCCCCCCGGACACCCTGGTCGAACTCCGCCTCCACTCCGGCGAACGGGTCCGCGGCTGGCTCGCCACCGTCGACTCCGCCGGCGTCAAGCTCCGCCTCGGCCGCGAAACGCTCGAAACCCGCACCATCGCCGCCAACGACGTCAAAGCCGTGAAGCGCGTCAAATCCGCCGAACCGCGCCACACCGGCCGCAACATCCTCATCGGCGTCGCCATCGCCGTCGGCCTCATCGCCACCGGCATCCTCATCGCCGCCGCCAAAATCGCCTCCATCTGACCGCCGCCAGTCTACTTGTACGCCACCGCCGCGCTCGACGCCCCCGCCAGGTGAATCACCGCAAACCGCCGGAACCCCGCCTCCCCGCACCACTTCCGGAAATCCGCCCCCGTATAGTCGAACGCGTCGCCGAACTCGATCAGCATGTTCAGCGACATCAGCAGTCCGAACACGTTCTCCCGCCGCCCGTCGTCGATCAACGCCTCGATCGCCACCAGCGCCCCACCCTCCGGCAGCGCGTCGTACGCCGACCGGATCAACTGCATCTTCTTCTCCAGGTTCCAGTCGTGCAGAATCATGCCCATCGTAATCACGTCCGCCCGCGGCAGCGGATCGCGGAAGAAATCCCCCTTCGCGGTCGCGATCCGGTCCGCCAGCCCCGCCTCGGCGATGTGCCGTTGCGCAATCGGCTCCACCGCCGGCAGGTCGAAGGACGTGCACCGTAGCTGGGGATGTCGTCGCGCCACCTCGATGCTCAGCAACCCCGTCGCCCCCCCGATGTCGCACAGCGTCCGGTACCCCGCGAAATCGAACTTCTCCGCGAACGCCTCGAAGTTGATCCGCGACAGCCCCGTCATCGCGCCCATGAACTGTTCTAGCCGCGGCAACTCCGCGTACAGCTCTTCGAACATGCCCTTCTGCCCGTGCTTGATCTCGTTCTGTGGCCGCCCCGTCCGCAACGCCTCCGGCAGGTCGTGCCAGAACCGGAACAGCCGGTCGTTGAGCATGATCAGCCAGCCCCCGACGTACCGCGGGCTGTTCCGGTCCAGGTACAGTAACCCCGCCGGATTGTTGAAATAAAGCGCACCCGCCCCGTCCCCCTCCCGTTCCAGAAACCGCATCGCCACCAGCGCGTCGAAGAAGTCGGCGATCCCCCGCGGGTGCATCCCGAGCGCCGCCCCCAACTCCGCCCCCGTCATCCGGCTATCCCCCAACCGCGTAAACAGCCCGAACTCCACCGCGGTCAACAGTACCTTCGAGGACCAGAACGCAAACGCCGTCTGCAAAATCGAACCCGGACCAATCGCCGCCGTGGCTGCCTGCATGAGTAACTCCCTTCTCCGCCCAGCCGCTCTCGCCGCCAGGACTCGTATCTACAACTCACGCGCAAACACCCCGCACATCCGCCCACTTCCGCACAAAGGATTGTGAGCCCACCTCCTAACGCCGCGACAAGAAAGCCGAGAATCCGCGGAACGCAGTCGCATCTAGGAAATCACCCGTAGTCCTAGTACCACAAACCCCCTTGTCAATGGGGAAAAACCATGATTTCATACCCCTAACAAACGATTTTCAATCGCCACGCCATTGGCTCCGCGCGAATCAAGTTCACGCGGGGTGGTCCGTGAAGCCGTGCCAGGACGTGAGAAAGAGTCCATCATGTCTCCCCTGTTCGCAGCCGGGATGGGATTCCCTTTTGTCTCTCGAAACTGCCGGAAGGCAGCGTTCGCCCTCTTGCTCGCAGCGTCGTGGCTTGCCGCCCCGCATACTTTGCGGGCGCAGCGCCCCGCCACCGCCACCCTTCTCATCAAGACGGTTCCCAACCTCCCCGCCGAACAGGCACAGGCCGCCGTCAACCGCCACGGCGCCACCTGGAAAAAGGCCATCCCCAAGCTCGACCTACACGTCGTCGAGGTCCCCGCCGCCGCCGTCGAAGCCTTCACCCGGAACGCCAAGGCCGACCCCCTCGTCCGCCGCATCGAGTCCAGCCGTCCCCGTAAAATGCACGGCCTCCCCGCCGACCCCCTCGTCGCGTCCCAGTGGGCTCTCCCCCGCATCTCCTGGGACAACGTCTTCGGCGTCACCGCCCCCCGCGCCTGGACCAAGGTCGCCATCCTCGATACCGGCATCGACCCCGCCCACCCCGACCTCGTCGGCGTCACCGCCCCCGGCGTCTCCATCATCGATGACTCCAACGGCCTCACCGACCTCTCCGGCCACGGCACCTGGCTCGCCGGCATCGTCGCCGCCAAGACCAACAACGGCGCCGGCATCGCCGGCGTCGCCTTCGACTATGTCCAGGTCATGCCCGTCAAAGTCATCTCCCCCGACGGCCTCGGCCAGGACGCCGACATCATCCAGGGCCTCCTCTGGGCCGTTGACAACGGTGCTTCCGTCGTCCTGATGGCCTTCTCCAGCCCCGGCTTCAGCGAGAGTCTCCAGGAAGCCATCGACTACGCCTGGGCCCGCAACGTCGTCCTCGTCGCCGCCGCCGGCAACGATGCAGCCAACGTTCCCACCTTCCCCGCCGGAGACCGCGGCGTCATCGGTGTCTCGGCCACGACGCCCACCGATACGCTCGCCTCCTTCAGCAATTTCGGCCCCTCGGTCTTCCTCGCGGCCCCCGGTGTCGACATTCTCGGGACTTCCCTGAACGCCGCCTACAGCTCCGCCTCCGGCACCTCCTCCGCCGCCGCCATCGTCGCCGCCTCCGCCGCCCTCCTCCGCGCCACGGATCCCTCTCTTTCCAACGGCGGCATCGTCAACCGCCCCGCCCGCACCGCCGACCCCGCCGGCACCCAGGAACAGTCCGGCAGCGGCCGCGTCCAGATCCAGCGCGCCCTCGCCGAAACCTCCACCGAATTCATCCAGCCCGCCGGCGCCGCCCCCCTCGCCAACGGCGGCCCGTTTGTCGGGCCATACCGTTCCGCCTGGATAGACAACGTCGTCATCACCGCAACCTCCCCCGCCCTGACCGTCGCTTCCGGCGGCTCCGCCTCCATCCCCTACGCTTTCACCTACGAAACCGGAGGCACCGGCGGCAACCAGACCACCGACATCACCTACAACGTATACCTCCGCAAGAAACCGAGTAACGACACTACCCTCATCGCCGGTCCCGTCAACGTTACCGGACTCTCCAACGGCGTCCACGCGGTTGCCAGCGCCGCCACTCCGATCTACGTCAACGTCACTATGCCCGCTAACAGCGGCTCCAATAGCGTCGATTACAACCTCTACGTGGAAGTCACTCGCAACAACGGCGGTCAAAGATC
>CAYMTH010000645.1:0-2816 GCA_964393235.1 uncultured Solibacteraceae bacterium
CCCACCGACGCGCCCGTCGAGTCTCGCACGGTCCCGACGATCGTCGCGCCGCCTCCCGTCTGCGCCAGCGCGGCGCCCGCAGTCAAGAGAAGAATGGGAAAAAGAGCAAGGGCGCGTGCGCCGGACATACGGTCCTCCAAGGGACGGGAACGGGAAGTCGCTACACTATATAAGCGCTTAGCACTGCCCGTCAAGCGCCTTCGGCGCGCCCGCCCCGGACGCGCCTACGCGCGTCCCGCGAACTCGCCCGTCTCGGTGGAAACCTTCACCTTCTCGCCCTGCTTGATGAACAGCGGCACTTTGATCTCCAGCCCCGTCTCCAGCTTCGCCGGCTTCGTCACGCTCCCGCTCGACGTGTCCCCGCGCACGCCCGGTTCCGTATACGCCACCGCGAGCTCCACAAACTGCGGCAGCTCCAGCCCGATCGGGTTGCCATTGTACTTCTGCATCTCGATAATCATGCCCTCGAGCAGATAATCGAGCGCGTCCCCGAGCATCTCCGGCCGCAGCGTCAGCGTCTCAAACGACTCCTGATCCAGAAAGTGCGATCCGTCCCCGTCGCTGTACAGATACGAGGCCTGCACCATCGTCAGATCCGGCTCCTTGAACTTCTCCCCGGCCTTGAAGGTCTTATCGAATACCGCCCGCGTCAGCAGGTTGCGCATCTTGATCCGCACCAGCGTCTGCCCGCCCCGCGCCGTCGGCGAACTCACCTCGAAGTCCAGGCACACATACGGGACATTCTCGTGTTCAAAAAGGGTGCGCTTCTTTACGTCGAGCGCGTCAATCAACGAAGCCATGCTTTATGATCCCGCATTTGGGCGCCCGTGTCAGATTCCCGCGTACCACTGATACCCCTCGGCAACCGATCCCGACCCGGCCGTCGCCACCTTCGCCAGATCGTCGGTCACGTGGATCCGCGTCAGGTACTTGACGCTCTTGTACCCGAGTTGCCGCGGTAGCCGCATGCGCAACGGCCCGCCAAATGCCGGCGGCAGCTCCCCCCCGTTCATGCCGTAAGCCACGAAGGTCTGCCCGTGCCGCGCCTCGCCGATATCGATGCTCTCCATCCACCCCGTCTGGTCGGAATAATAGACGACGTACTTCGCCCCCGCGTCCGCGCCGGCCGCGTCCAGAAGGTCCGCAAGCCGCGCCCCTGTCCACTCCGCGATATACGACCAACCCTCCTCGCACGTCAGGCTCGTGATCTGCGCGTGCGCCGGATACGCTTTCACCTGCGCGACCGAAAGCGTCATCGGCCGCGCCACCATCCCGTCGATCGCCACCCGCCAGCCGGCGAACCCCGCGGCCTGATGCTCCAGATACTTCGCATCCTTCCGCGGTCCGCCGTTCGCAAACGGCTGCCTGGAGATCTTCTCCCGCGGAAACTCCCGCGCCGGCGCATCGCCGGTCAGCAGCCGCTGCGCCCCGTAGGTCAGCGCATGCCCCGGGCCGTACGGGCCTCTGCCATCGGGCGGCATCAGCCCGTACGCCCCCGCGATCTTCCCGGCCGCGACGCCCGACGCCCCGGCCAGTCCGCCGATCATCCACCTGCGTCGCGTCGAGTGATTCACCGGCCCTCCTACGCCTTCAAGTGGAAGTAGCAGTGAATGTGCGGAATCCCGCGGAAATACCAGACCATCCGCGGGCCCTCGATCTGCCACGTGTCCCACACTTTGTCTGACCCGAGGTCGTACTTCCCGGCGAACCACGACACCGTCAGCTCATCGACGATCTTCTTCTTCTTGATCGTCTCAATCGTCGCGTCGACGTCGTCCCGGCGGAACATCGCCAGCATACCCCGCATGGTCTCGACGAGAAACTTCTTCTGGTCTTTGCTCAGCTCCGACGCCGGCAGTCCCAGCTTCTGCGTCGCAATCTGAATCACGGCCTCCGGCTTCTCCCCGCGCGGCTCGCCTTCGATCAGGCCCATCTTCTGTTGCCGCCCGTCGAGCGACTCCACGAACCGGTTGAACACCTTTCCCTGGTACCAGTAAGGGTTGCCCGGATGATCCTTGGTTTCGTTGAAATTCGTGCTCCCTTCCTTGAGCGGGTGCGGATAGTGACCGTAGAAAATGGGCGCCCCGCCGAATCCCCGGCCCTTCAGCGAACGGGCGTCGCACCGCCGCGTCACGTGGTGCCCGGTAAAGACGAACTCAAAGTTCTCGTCCGCCGGCGTGCCGAAAAAACCCGCCGAAGGCGCGTTCTTCTCCAAGCCGTACTGATCGAGCAGCACCTGCTTGTTCACCGCGTCCTGATGCTCCTCGCTGTGCATCGAATCGAAGATCTTCCGGATCAACTCCTGCTGGTCGGACGAAAAGGTGGTGGGAATGCGGTGCTCGGGATGGACGTACCACCAGTTGCTGATGTACTGCCGCTTGGGATGGTTTGCCGGAAGGCAGAGCTTCTCCCTCTGCTCGTCCGAAAGGCTCTTGTAAAGCTGCATCGCCAGCGAATCCCCGGCGGGAGCGCCGAGTAGCGCCGTCCCCGCTAGTTGGACCCAACTGCGTCGCGTCAACCGACTCGTCTCGATCATAGGTGTGCTCCTGTATGCCGGATATGGCCCCAGAATGCTACTCCCCTCGCCACCCGCCCGTCAAGCCAGTGTCAATCGGCCTCGCCCGTCACGCCGCGCCGCAGATACGTCCAGAACAGCTTGCTGTTCTCGATGTCGTTGTGCCCCGTCCCGGCGATCACCGCCAGCCGCGCGTTGCCCCCCGTGCACCCCGCCAGCAGCAGCTCCGTCCTCTCCCACGGGCGCACCTCCTCCTGCCCCGCCGCGACCGGCAGCGCCGCCGCCGACACCCCCGCCGCAT
>CAYMTH010000645.1:2826-3577 GCA_964393235.1 uncultured Solibacteraceae bacterium
GAAAGGTCCGCCGCGCCACGTCCTCGACGCTGTCGAACGGCGTGATCAACACCACCCGCGAAACCTGCTTCTCCGCCGCCACCCGCACCGCCAGCGCGCTTCCCAGGCTCCGCCCCACCACCGTCACCTGCATATGCTTTTCCCACACGCGGTCGAACAGCTCCAGCGCGTCTTCGGTCAACCCCTCCTCGGTCGGCGTCGCGCGATTGCCCCCGAACCCGCGATACTGCGGCATGTAGATCGCGTAGTCGGGAAACTCCCGCGCGTAGTCTTCCAACGTGCGCGTCACGTCCTCCGCGTTCCCGCCGAAGTAGATCAAGGCTTTCGGCCCCTTCACCGCGTGCGCCGCCACCGCGTGCCCGGCGAAGTCCACCACCGGCCCGCCCGCCTCCCGCGGCGGATGATACAGCATCGACCGCTGGAACACGTACAGCGCCAGGCACAGCAGCAGATAACCCGCCGCCACCGCCAGCGCCGCGCGCAGCATCTCCGCCTACGCCAGTTCCCGGATCCGGATCGACCGGAACCAGCACTCGGAAGAATGGTTCTGCAGCGCGATCGCCGACCGCCGCGGCACGTCCGCCGGCAGCGTCGTCTCGACGACTTTCTTCCCGTTCAGCCAGTGCTCGATCGACGGCCGCCGCACCACGATCCGCGACTCGTTGAACTCGCCCGCCCGCCGCAGCGGCGGCGCCGCCGGCGCGAGCTTCGAATAAAGCGACGCGGTCCCGCGCGTCGGGTCCTTCCGCGC
>CAYMTH010000646.1:0-3259 GCA_964393235.1 uncultured Solibacteraceae bacterium
ATTCCTACCTCCAAATAGAAATCTACCCCCATAAGTCAATCACATTTCCCGCCCCTTCGCCGATATGCATTTTGAGGAAGCCCCTTCTTGCCGCGCCGCGCGATTCCCGTCAGCGAAGTTTCGCTCACGCTCATCAGTTGTATCTGTCTCATGGCCTTCTCGATCGAGTTCGGCCGCCTCCTGCTCACCCGCCAACTGGCCCAGGCCCGCGCCCGCCCCACCGGCGTCGCCGTCCGCGTCACCGACGTCCCCGTGCTCTTCTCCCCCCCCTTCAAGGCCAACCCCTACGCCGCCCCGCCCGTGACCGTCCAACCCTGATCCGGAAAGCGCGTACAATCCAAGAGAGCATGCGTTCCTTACTCTCTTGCGCCGCCCTCGCCGCCGCCGTCCTCTTCGCCCAGAATGGTCCGGAAACCGCCCTCCCCCCGAACAAGCAGTTCTCCAAACGGGTCGTCATCTCCGGGCTCGATAACCCGTGGGAAATCACCTGGGGCCCCGATAACTGGATCTGGACCACCGAGCGCACCGGCAAGCGGATCACCCGCGTCAACCCCGCCACCGGCGAAGCCAAGGTCGCCATCACTATCGACGAAGTCTCCGCCCCCGGCGGCCAGGACGGCCTGCTCGGCCTCGCCATCGACGGCAACACCGTCTACGCCTACTACACCTACGTCGACCAGGCCAAGGGCGCCGACCCCAACATCAAGGACCCCGCCAGCCCCTACCGCTTCCTCTACGGCAAGATCGTCCGCCTCGCCTACGACTCCGCCACCCAGACCCTCGCCAAACCCGTCACCCTCATCGACGGCCTCCCCGCCGGCAACGACCACAACGGCGGCCGGCTCAAGATCGGGCCGGACAAGAAGCTCTACCTCAGCATCGGCGACCAGGGCCACAACCAGCTCGGCAACTTCTGCCTCGCCGTCGAAGCCCAGCGCCTGCCCACCGCCAAGGAACTCGCCGCCAAGGACTACTCCTCCTACGTCGGCAAGACCTTCCGCCTCAACCTCGACGGCTCCGTCCCCGCCGACAACCCCCGCCTCAACGGCGTCGTCAGCCACGTCTTCACCTACGGCCACCGCAACCCGCAAGGCATCGACTTCGGCCCCGACGGCACCCTCTATGAATCCGAGCACGGCCCCAAGACCGACGACGAAGTGAACGTCCTCGTCAAGGGCGGCAACTACGGCTGGCCCAACGTCGCCGGCTTCCGCGACAACAAGGCCTACCAGTTCGCCCGCTGGGCCGAGGCCTCCACGCCCTGCTCCCAGCTCCGCTTCTCCGACCTCGAGATCCACCCCTCCGTTCCGCGCGCCGACGAATCCGCCTTCAAGCCCAAGATGCAGTCCCCGCTCGCCACCCTCTTCACCGTCCCCACCGGCTTCAACTTCCAGGACCCCGCCTGCAAGGGCATCAACTTCATCTGCTGGCCCACCGTCGGCGTCTCCGGCGTCGAGCACTACAACGCCACCGGCATCCCCGGCTGGAAGAACGCCCTCCTCGCCACCGCCCTCAAGCGCGGCTCTCTCTACGTCATCCCGCTCAAGCCCAACGGGCAGCAGGCCGCCGGCCCCATCTACCGCTTCTTCCATTCCGAGAACCGCTTCCGCGATACCGCCGTCAGCCCCGACGGCAAGACCATCTTCGTCGCCACCGACCCCGGCGGCCTCGCCGAATCGAGCTCCGGCGGCACCACCACAAAGATGGAAGACCCCGGCGCCATCCTCGCCTTCACTTATATGGGCGAGGGTTCCGGCAAAGTGATCAGCCTGTCGAAGCCCGGCGCGACCGCGCCCGCCGCTACCGCCAACAAAGAGGACCGCGGCCCGCTGCTCACCCGCGGCTTCCCGCCCCGGTTCACCGCCGCCCAGGCCGCCGCCGGCCGCACCTCCTACAACGAGCGCTGCGCCGTCTGCCACGGCAGCAACATGACCAACGGCACCTTCGGCACCCCGCTCGGCGGGGACTACTACAAGTCCAAGTGGTCCAACCGCTCCGTCGGCGCCCTCTTCACCCGCTCGCAGAAGACCATGCCCCCGGCCGCCCCCGGCTCGCTCCCCGCCGAGACCTACGCCAACATCGTCGCCTACATCCTCGAGACCAACGGCGCCAAGCCCGGCGACAAGCCGCTCGACCCGGCCAGCCCCGACCTCCCGCTCATGCAGATCCCCTAAAAAATGGTGCCTGCCGCGAGTGTCCCCATTTTTTTGCTGCTGTTCTGGCAAGGCGACGACTACCAACGCGGGGTCGCCGCCTTCCAGCAGGGCCGTTTCGCCGAGGCCGCGCCGCTGCTCGAACGCGCCGCCGCGGCCGAGCCCAATAACGCTCAGGTCTGGAAGGCCCTCGGCGTCCTCCACGCCGCCCAGGGCGACACCCGCGCCGCCGCCGATCCCTTCGCCCGGGCCTGCCGCCTCAACGAAAAGCTCCTCGACGCCTGCTACTACCACGGCCGCGCCCTCTATACCCTCAACCAGTTCGACGCCGCCCTCCCGTCCCTCGAAAAGGCCCTCCGTCACGACCCCGTCAAGTCCCGCGCCGAAACCGCCATCGCCGAGTCCCTCGAAGGCCTCGGCCGCCGCGACGACGCCGAACGCCGCTTCCAATCCGCCCTCGCCCGCCGCGACCCCTTCGAGCCCAACGCCCGCGCCGCCTACGCCCGCTTCCTCCTCCGCGACGGCCGCGCCGCCGCCGCCATCGAAACCCTCACCCCCGCCACGCCCAAGAGCGCCGAAATCCACTACCAGCTCGGCCGCGCCCACCAGCAGCTCGACCAACTCCCCGCCGCCCTCCGCCACCTCGAACAGTCCGTCCAGCTCGATCCCCGCCGCCCCGCCGCCCGCCTCCTCCTCGCCCGCGTCCTCCGCCGCCTGAACCGCCCCGCCGAAGCCGACGCCCAGGAAGCCGCCGCCCGTCAGTTCTCCTCCACCCCCAACAACTGATCCGCCTTTACCCCCCGCAACACCTGCCGCTTCCCGCCCGGCCACGCCACCTCCAACTCGTCCACCACCGCCGCCGCGCCCAGCCCGAAATGCACCGTCAACGCCGACGCCGACGCATACCCCACCGACCCAGTCACGTGATTCACCTGCTCCACCCCGCCCGCCTTCACCCGCACCCGCGCGCCGATCCCGTCCCGGTTCCGCCCCTTGCCCTGCAACCGCACCGCCAGCCAGTGCCGCCCCTCCCCCGCGACGTTCCGCAGCAGCAGCGGCGCCTCGTTCAACCGCGTCACCACCACGTCCACCCGCCCGTCCCCATC
>CAYMTH010000646.1:3315-3572 GCA_964393235.1 uncultured Solibacteraceae bacterium
ACGCCGCGCCCCGGTGCAACGCCGGCGCCCCCACCTCCACCCCGCGAAACGTCCCGTCCCCCTGGTTCCACAGCACCAGGTTCGCCATCTTCGACTTCCCGGCCGAGAACTTCTCCGTGTTGTCGTTCACGTCCCCATTCGCCGCGAACAGGTCCTTCCGCCCGTCGTTGTCGAAGTCGTAGATCCCCACGCCCCACCCCGAATACGCCAGCGTCCGCGCCCCGATCTTCGCCGGGTACGTCCCGTCCTTGAACAGC
>CAYMTH010000647.1:0-3571 GCA_964393235.1 uncultured Solibacteraceae bacterium
ACGCCCCAGGCGAGGGTTGGGGTGGGCTGGCGCATGGACTCGAGCATGAGCAGGGTGTGGGTCCAGACGTCGCCTTCGGGGTGGAATTGGGGCGGCTGTTCGACGCCTTGCAGGGCCTTGATTTCGGGGAGGGTGTGGTCGAGGAGGTGGAGTTCGTTGAGCAGCTCGAAGCCGCGGCGGGGGTGGGCTTCGGTGAGGATGCGGGTGAGTTCCTCGCGGACGCGTTCGGCGGCGACGGTGGCGATGCCGCCGCTGAGGGCGCGGATGGCGGCGGCGGTGGCGGGTTCGATTTCGAACTCGAAACGCGCGGCGAAGCGGACGGCGCGGAGGAGGCGGAGGTGGTCCTCGGCGAAGCGGGCGGCGGGGTGGCCGATGGCGCGGATCTGGCGGCGGGCGAGGTCGGTCTGGCCGCCGACGAAGTCGAGGACGCGGTTGGACTGGACGTCGAAGAAGAGGCCGTTGATGGTGAAGTCGCGGCGGGAGGCGTCTTTGGCGGGGTCGGTTTCGAAGGAGACGGATTGGGGGTGGCGGTGGTCGGGGTAGGGGCCGTCGGAGCGGAAGGTGGCGATTTCGACGCCGTGGAAGAGGATGACGCCGAAGTGGGCGCCGATGGGTTCGGCGGAGGGGAAGAGTTGGAGGAGCTGGTCGGGGGTGGCGGCGGTGGCGACGTCGAAGTCTTTGGGGGCGCGGCCGAGGAGGGCGTCGCGGACGCAGCCGCCGACGAGGTAGGCGGGGTGGCCGGCGGCGTGGAGGGTTTGGAGGATTTGCGCCGCGGCGGGGGATGGGAGCATCTTGCTTCTATGGTGCCGCAATTGTGGCGCTAGAATGGTCCCTGGAATGTCTGATCCCAGTCAACGATCGGCAACGACGGCGAAAGTAGTCGTTGCCACGACGGTAGCTCTTTCCTTTATTTCCTTTTGGCGGGGGGCGGCTATCGTCCTTTCGGATCTGGCGTCGACGATGTACTACGTCGGCGGGATCACGGAGTACGCGATCGGGAAGTCGGCGCCGTGGTTTGTGCTGGCGGTGATGTTCTTCAGTTTCGCGGTGCGCTCCATTTACATGGAGAGCTGCGGGATGTTTGTGCGGGGCGGCGTGTACGTGGTGGTGCGGGACTCGATCGGGCCGTCGATGGCGAAGCTGTCGGTGTCGGCGCTGGTGGTGGACTACATTTTGACGGGGCCGATCTCGTCGGTGTCGGCGGGGCAGTATCTGGGGCACCTGGTGAACGAAGTCGGGGACCTGACGCAGACGCATATCCACGTGAATCCGAACCTGTTCGCGGTGTTTTTCGCGATTGTGGTGACGGGGTGGTTCTGGCGTTCGAATATCAAGGGCATCCACGAGTCGTCGGGGCACGCGCTGCGGATCATGCAGGTGACGACGGTGATGGTGGTGTCGATGCTGATCTGGTGCGGGATCACGCTGGCGGTGCGGGGCGGGGCGCCGTTGCCGCCGCTGCCGGTGCCGGAGAATTTGCGGATGAACGAAGAGTCGCTGGGGTGGCTGCACGGGACGTTCTGGGAGCATCTGCCGGCGGTGATGATGGTGGTGGCTTTCGGGCATTCGCTGCTGGCGATGAGCGGGTTCGAGACGCTGGCGCAGGTGTACCGGGAGATCGCGTATCCGAAGCTGAAGAACCTGCGGATCACGGCGAACATCGTGTGCATTTACGCGACGCTTTCGACGGGCGTGCTGTCGGTGCTGTCGGTGATGATCATTCCGGACGCGATCCGGGGGCAGTATAAAGACAACCTGCTGGGCGGGCTGGCGATGAGTCTGGAGGGGCCGCACCTGTTAAAGCTGGGGTTCCACATCTTCGTCGTGATTATCGGCGTGCTGATTTTGTCGGGCGCGGTGAACACGTCGCTGATCGGGGCGAACGGGGTGCTGAACCGGGTGGCCGAGGACGGGGTGCTGTTGAACTGGTTCCGGAAGCCGCACCAGAAGTTCGGGACGACGTACCGGATGGTGAACCTGATCACGCTGATGCAGATCGCGACGATTCTGGGCAGCGGTGGGAATCTGTACCTGCTGGGCGAGGCGTATGCGTTCGGCGTGGTGTGGTCCTTCTTCCTGAAGGGGCTGGGGGTGCTGGCGCTGCGATTCCAGCGGAACGATCAGGAGTACAAGACGCCGTTCAATCTGCGGGTTGGCGGCCGGGAGTGGCCGGTGGGGCTGGCGGTGACGGTGCTGATGCTGTTCTTCGTGGCGATCGCGAACCTGTTCACGAAGAAGATCGCGACGGTGTACGGCGTGTCGTTCACGCTGCTGTTGTTCACGGTGTTTCTGATCTCCGAGCGGGTGAACAAGCGGCGGGAGGCGGCGGGGAAGAAGGGGCTGGAGGAGTTCAATCTGGACCATCAGCCGCAGGTGGACGTGGCGCACTTGAAGGCGCGGCCGGGGTGCGTGCTGGTGGCGCTGCGGGACTACAACAACATGTCGCACCTGAAGCGCGTGCTCGAGAAGACGAACCTGCGGCGGCACGACGTGGTGGTGATGACGGCGCATCCGGTGTCGGCGGGGGCGGGCGAGTTCGAACTGCAGGACGATCAGCTATTCGGGGTTTACGAGCAGGAGCTGTTTTCGCGGGTGGTGGCGGTGGCCGAGCGGGAGGGCAAGCCGGTGGAGCTGCTGGTGGTGCCGGCGAGCGATCCGTTTCTGGCGATGGTGCAGGCGGCGGCGACGTTGAAGGCGTCGCGGCTGGTGACGGGGATTTCGGCGCGGATGGCGGGAGATGAGCTGGCGCGGCGGATCGGGCTGGCGTGGGAGCGGCTGCCGGAGCCGCGGCATCCGTTTTCGCTGGAGATCATCGCGCCGGACCGGAAGCCCACCTATGTGAACCTGGGGCCGCATCCGCCGCGGCTATGGCCGGAGGACGTGGACCGGCTGCACGACATCTGGCTGCATTTGACGGAGAAAGAAGGGCTGGGGTCGAAGCTGCATCACCGGGATGTGGTGGGGGTGGCGCTGCGGCTGCTGGAGAAAGAGTTGGCGACGCCGGAGGAGAAGGCGGAGGTGCTGGCGCTGATCAAAGACGAGAGGGGACGGGGGTAGGCGGGCGGGCCTACTTTTCCTTCTCGGCTTCGGCCTTGGCGGCTTCGGCGGCGAGCTGCATGGCCTTCAGTTCGCGCTTGGTGGGCGGGATGGCGCAGTCGGTAAAGTCGCGTTCCTTATAGCAGGAGCAGCAGCGGACTTTGGCTGGTTTTTCGCTCATCAGCGAGACGATGGCGTGATTGGTGATGCGCTTGCATTTCACGCAGTAGTCGTCGATGATGTCGCCGAGTCTGACCTCACGCATGCATCTGCGAGTATAACAAAGCGATCCCGGCGAGAGCGGCGGCGGCGAGGACGAAGAAGGTCTCGAATTTGCGGGTGAGGAAGGCGGCGAGGGCGGCGGCGGAGATGGCGGCGGCGGGCCAGGAGACGAGGGCGGCCTGGGCGATGGGGAGGCCGTTGGCGAGCATGAGTCCGGCGGCGGCGGCGGGGAGGGCGGCGGTGGCGGCGGGGGCGGGGGCGGGGGCGGGGGGAGGGGGGGGGGGGGGGCGGAAGGCGATGGTGTGGGAGGCGG
>CAYMTH010000648.1:0-1247 GCA_964393235.1 uncultured Solibacteraceae bacterium
GCCAAACCAGCAGTGGCCAGTACTTCGTCGCCCCCGCCAGCCCCAGCAGCGCATACGCCCCCGGCCACCGCTCCCGCTCCGCCAGCCGCGCCGCCCCCAGCCCCAGCGCCACCAGCAGCGCGTCGTGGTGCCCCATCCCCCAGAACTCCACGATTCCCAGCGGACTCCACATCCACGCCATCCATCGCCACCCGCCCCCCGTCCACCGCCACACCAGCCAGCCAATCCCCAGCTCCGCCGCGCACGCCCCCAGCTTCATCGCCCACAACGCCCCGCCCCCCAGCCACACCAGCGCCAACTGCACACTCTGCAGCAGCGGCCCGTACACCGGCTTGAAGTCCTTCCCATCCACCCGCGCTTCCAGCAACGCCGCCAGTCCCGCCTCCGCCGGCCGGTGCTCGTACGGGTTCAGCCCCATCGCCGCCACCCGCCCCTCCCACCGGTACCGGTAGACGTCGTCGCTGAACAGCGGGTCCATCCCGAACGCCGTCAGCCGGAACGCCAGCGCCCATCCCAGAACGTAGGTGGCGCGAATTCCCCCCTCCAGGCGACACAACCAGGCCATCCCGGCGAGGTATACTAATGAGGTCACGAGAAACAGAAAAATCCCCCCCTGCGGATCGTGAACTCCACCGCTTCTGACCAAAGCAAGGAGCAAAAAGCCCGCTTCCAGCCCCAACCCGACTAGGCAAGCAGCTTTCTCTCTGGCACTCATGCCTCTACTTCTCGCTCTCGCAATCGACTCCGCCTCCGCTCTCGACGACATCAAGCGAACGTTCTTCGACGACACCTTCGCCGGGATCCACCAGTTGGCCCCGTTCGATTATGCGCTGCTCGTCCCCTATTTCGCCATCATGATCGTCCTCTCGTTCTACGGCATCCACCGTTACGAGATGATCCGCGGCTACTACAAATCCCGCAAGAACATCCCCACCGAGCCCCCGACGAAATTCGACGAGCTCCCCCCGGTCACCATCCAGCTCCCGCTCTACAACGAGCGCTTCGTCGTCGAACGCCTCATCGAGCAGATCGTCAAAATCGACTACCCCAAGCACCTGCTCCAGATCCAGGTCCTCGACGACTCCACCGACGAAACCCACCCCTTCACCGAACGCCTCGTGGCCGAGTACCGCGCCATGGGCCACCCCATCGAGTACCACCACCGCAAGAACCGCCACGGCTTCAAAGCCGGCGCCCTCCAGGAAGGCCTCAAAACCGCCACCGGTATCGTCGTCGCCGTCTTCGAC
>CAYMTH010000648.1:1257-3127 GCA_964393235.1 uncultured Solibacteraceae bacterium
TCGCCGATCCCAAGGTCGGCGTCGTCCAGACCCGCTGGACGTACCTGAACCAGCACTACAACGCCCTCACCGAAGTCCAGACCATCCTCCTCGACGGCCACTTCGCCCTCGAACACGTCGCCCGCGCCGGCAACGGCCTCTTCTTCAACTTCAACGGCACCGCCGGCATCCTCCGCAAGGAGATGATCGAAGACGCCGGCGGCTGGCAGCACGACACCCTCACCGAGGACTCCGACCTCTCCTACCGTGCCCAGCTCAAGGGCTGGAAGTTCGTCTACGCCCCGCACATCGAGTGCCCCTCCGAACTCCCCTTCGACATGCACGGCTTCCAGGTCCAGCAGACCCGCTGGTCCAAAGGCCTCACCCAGTGCGCCAAGAAGCTCCTGCCCATGATCCTGAACTCGGATCAGCCCTGGCGCGTCAAGCTCGAAGCCATCTGCCACCTCACGCCGAACATCTCCTACCCGCTCATGTTGATCATGTCGGCCCTCATGCTGCCGGTCATGATCGTGCGCTTCTACATGGGCTGGATGCAGATGGTGTTCGTCGATCTTCCCTTGATCGCCGCCTCTTTCTGGTCGATCACGGCTTTCTACCTAGTCGCCCAGCGCGAACTCCGGCCCCAGACCTGGCGCCGGACCATCTGGTACATGCCCGTCCTCATGGCCGCCGGCGTGGCCCTCACGCTCTCCAACGCCAAGGCCGTCATGGAAGCCCTCGTCGGCTACGAAACCGCCTTCGCCCGCACGCCCAAGTACGCCGTGGGCGACAAGAAGGTGATCCTCGGCAACCAGCGCTACAAGAGCCGCATCGGCTGGCTCCCGTACTTCGAAATCGCGGCCGGCACCTGGTTCCTGGCGATGATCGCTTACTCGATCGAAAGCTACAACTTCCTGGCCATCCCGTTCCTGTCGCTCTTCGTGGGCGGCTACTACTGGGCCGCCTTCAGCAAGTTCTGGTTCGACTACCAGGCCCGTCAGGCCTGGCAGAAGCAGCACAAACTGGCTCTCGAAGCCGCCCAGTAACCCTCTATGGTGCACATCACCAATGGCGACGCGGTCGCGGACAAGCTCCGCCGCTGGGCCGGTGAGCCGCGCCTGATCGTCTGGCACGACATCCTGCACGAGGGCCCCGTCCCGCCCGGCAAGACCCTCGAAGAGCTCACCGCCCTGCGCCTGGAATGGCTCAAGGCCGGCGGCTACCCCGACCGGTCGAAGCAGTTGCACGAGCGTGACCGCCAACTCCGCCGTCTGGTCGCTCGCGATAGCGTCTGGCTCTGGTTCGAGGATGATCTCCACGACCAGCTGCAGCTGATCCAGTGCCTGGCCTTCCTCCACCAGGAAGGCCTCACGTCCAGCCCCCATTTCCTGGTCGAGACCCCGCGCAACATGGAAGTGGACGAGATGGCCGGGCTCGCCGCGGCCAAGAAGCGCGTGACGCCGGCGATGTTCGAAACCGCCTCCCGCGCCTGGGCCGCCTTCACCGGAGGAACGCTCCCCGCGCTCCTCGAGACGGACCTGACCGCGCTCCCCGACCTCCGTCCCGCGCTCGAGCGTTTCCTGGACACGACCCGTTTCGAACGCACGATCCTGGAGCTGTTGAAGGAAGGCGGCAAGCCCCTGGAGCGTCTTTTCTCCGAGTACCAGCAGACGGAAGAGCGCCCCTACATGAGCGATCTGGTCTTCGCCCACCACCTCGCCGCCCTCGCCCCGCGCGTCCAAAAGGACCCCCAAGGCACCTACTTTTCCACAGTGCCGTGATACCGGATTTTTCCGATTTCCACCGTCTGTAAAACGCCGCTCTCCCAACCCCGCCCTTTTCAACGCCGCCCGTCTTACACCCGCCGCCACTTTTCCACACAAATCCACCG
>CAYMTH010000648.1:3137-3564 GCA_964393235.1 uncultured Solibacteraceae bacterium
CACCTACTTTTCCACAGTGCCGTGAAGCCTTAATCTTCCCAGCTAACCACTTTTATTCCAACCGCTTAATCTCATCCACCCCGCCCCTTTTCCACACCTTTTCCACACTACCTGGAAGCCGGATTTTCCCTACCACTACCAAATCCCTAGAACCTTCCACCACCCGAAGCCTACTACCCCCCAAATCAACACATTCGCCACCGACACCACCGCCCCCACCCGGAACCAGTCCTTCATCGACACATACTCCTGCGCAAAAAACATCGGCGACGGCGTCGTCCCGTAATTCGTCAATCCCGACGAAAAGTTCACAAAGCACGCAAAAGCGAACGCCACCAGCCCCACCGGCGCTCCCTTCAACACCAAAACTGCCAAAAACGGCGGATACATCGCCAGCAAATGCGCCGTAATCGACGCAAACGCATAG
>CAYMTH010000649.1:0-3560 GCA_964393235.1 uncultured Solibacteraceae bacterium
TCTTCTCGACTTTGTCGAGCGCCTTGATGCGGCTCTGCACCTGCGCGGCCTTGGCGGCGTGCGTACGGAACCGTTCGATGAAGCGCTGCTCCTTGGCCAGCATCGCCTGCTGGCGCGCGAACGCGGCCTGCTGATTGGCCTCGCGAACGGCCCGCTCGCGCTCGTAGAAATCATAGTTGCCCGTGTAGGAGATGATCTCGCCGCCGTCGATTTCGGCGATCTTGCCCACCAGGCGGTTCATGAACTCGCGGTCGTGCGAGGTCATGAGCAGCGCGCCCTGATAGTTCTTCAGGAAGTGCTCCAGCCAGATGATCGACTCGAGATCGAGGTGGTTCGTCGGTTCGTCCATCAGCAGCACGTCGGGCTTGCCGAGCAGCACCCGCGCCAGCGCCACGCGCATCTTCCAACCGCCGGACAGCGCGCCGACGTCACCGTCGATCTGGTCGTCCTTGAAGCCGAGTCCGTGCAACACCTCGCGCGCCTGCGCCTCGAGCGAATAGCCGTCGAGGTGTTCGTACTCCTCCTGCACCTCGCCGAACCGCTCGAGAATCTTGTCCATCTCGTCAAAACGCGCGGGGTCTTCGAGCGCCTTCTGCAGCGCCTCCAATTCGTGGTGCAGGTCGCCGACCCGGCCGCTGCCCGCGATCGCCTCGTCGAGCACGCTGCGCCCGGACATCTCCTCCACGTCCTGGCGGAAGTACCCGATCGTGGTCTTCTTGGGGACCGACACTTCGCCGTCGTCGGGCAACTCTTCGCCCATCACCATCCGGAAAAGCGTGGTCTTGCCGGCGCCGTTCGGCCCGACCAGCCCCACCTTCTCACCCGGGTTCAACTGAAACGACGCTTCGACAAAAACGAGCTGCTTGCCGTACTGCTTGCTGATATTCGAAAGGACAATCATCGACTCTTACCAAGCTACCAGCAATCCTCCGGCGCGGTCGATTTTTTGAAAATTCGTGTCACTGCGTGCGAGCGGATTACGCATCCCGTAGCAGCCATGTCTTCAATCATTCACAACCGAAGAAGAATCTGCGCCGCGATGCTCTCGCTCGCGGCTTCCTCCATCGCCCTTCCCGCGTCGGACGATTCGCCCCGCGTCTCCGTCCGCTACTCGGCGACGCCGTCGGAGTCCCGCCGCGGCAACCGCGTCGCGCTCCGTGTCACGGTCGCCGTCGACAACCCGAACGAACACGAAATCGTCGCCCGCCTGCGATTCTCGGAAGCTGCGGGCTCCAGCCGAGCGGAGACGACCGCGCCCTTCGCCGTCACTCCCCACGGCTCCGCCCGGCAGACCCGCGAGTTTGACGTCGCCCGCGAGGAACTCCCCTTCTGGCGCACGCTCACGCCGCCTGTAGCAATCGAAGTGCGCGATGCCGCCGGCGCCTGGCACGGCGTCGCCGTCCCGTTCCTCAACACGCCCATCGAGGAGGCCGCGCAATGATCCGCCTGATTCCGCTTCTCCTGCTCGCCGCCACCGGCTTCGCGCAACCCATCATCAATACGATCGCGGGCGGCAGCGAATACTCGGGCCCGGCGGCGCCGTTCTCTCCGGGAGCGCCGTGGGGTGTCGCCATGGACTCGGCCGGGAACACCTACGTTTCCTACTACCGGCGGCACGTCATTTACAAGATTGATACGTCGGGCAACGTCACCCGCGTAGTGGGCAGCCCGGCCGGAGTGCCCGGCAACTCGCCGAGCGGCACCCCGGCGGCGAACGCGCTGATTGCCACGCCGATGGGCCTCGCGGTCGACGGCGCGGGGAACCTCTACTTCGCCGAAGCCGACGGCCACCGCGTTCGCCGCGTCTCGACCTCGGGCATCCTCACGACGATCGCCGGCGCTGGAGGCGGGTTCGGTGGTGACGGCGGCCCCGCCACCGCCGCGCTGCTCGACCGGCCCAGCGCCGTCGCCATCTCCCCGTCCGGCGACATCTACGTCGCCGAAGTCGGCAACGCGCGTATCCGCCGCATCTCGGGCGGCATCATTACGACCGTTGCGGGCAACGGCGTACAGTCCTTCTCGGCCGGCGGCCCGGCGCTCTCGACGCCGGTGGGATGCCCGTATCAGATGGCCTTCGCGCCGGACGGCAGCCTCTACATCGCCGACGATTGCGGTAACTCGATCCGGCGTCTCAGCGGCGGCACGTTGACGGCGGTCGCGGGAACCGGTGTCTCGGCGCTCGGCCCGGACGGTCCGGTAGCCGGCAGTCCGCTCGCCCGGCCGAACGGTCTCGCGGTCGATAGCGCGGGCAACATCTTCTTCACCGAGGACCACCGACTGCGGCAGCTCAGCGGCGGGGTTCTGACGACGATTGCCGGCACGGGCGCTGGTGGTTGGAACGGTGACGGCGCGGCGCCGGCTTCGCGTCTGATCAACGCGCCGCGCGGGCTCGCGTTGACTCCGTCGGGCTCGTTGCTGTTCACCGACTACTTCAACAACCGGCTGCGCCGCCTCGACCCCGGCGTGTCGGTTTCCACCGTCCTCGGCAACGACAATCCGTGGGGCTCGGTTTCCACCGGCACCGGTTATACGTTCCTCTCCTTCGCTGAGCCGGCCGGCGTGGCGCGGGACTGGAACGGCAACGTCTACTTCGTCGATCGTCTGGCCAAAATGGCGTTCAAGCGGAGCCCGTCCGGCGACGTCACCTTGCTGGCCGGCGGCGGCGCGACGGCCGCGCCTGTCGGCGCCGATATTCCTCCCGGCGAACTCGGCATGACCTATCCGAACGACATCGCGGCGGCCCCCGACGGCAGCGCCGTCTACATCGTGGACGGCCAAGTCAATCTGATCTACAAGGTCACCGCCGCGGGTGTCCGTCGCATCGCTGGGAACTACACCACCGGTACCGCGCCGGACGGCGCTTCCGCCGCGACCTCGCCGCTCAACATCCCACTCGGAATCGCCGCCGACCTGGCGGGCAACGTCTACGTCGCCGAGTTCGGCGCTCACCGCGTTTCCCGCATCGACGCGGCTACCGGCCAGATCTCGCGCCACGCCGGCAGCGGCGTCTGCTCGCCCTTTGCCAACGGGCTTCCCGCGCTCTCGAGCCCCATCTGCAATCCGCAGACCCTCGCGCTCGATAATGTGGGCCGCCTCCTCATCGGTACCGCGCAGTTCCGCATCCTCCGCCTCGATAGCGGCAACGTGATGGCCTTCATCGGCAACGGCATCGGGGGCTCCACCGCGGACGACGCCCCGGCCCTCAACCCCATCGGCACCGTTACGGGCATCTCCGTCGACAACGGCGGCGACATCTACTTCGTCGAGGACGCCTATCACCGGATCCGGCGCGTCACCGGCGCCGCGCTGCGTCTTTACACCGCGGCCGGCACCGGCGTCAACGGATTCGCCGGCGACGGCGGTAGCGCCTTCAACGCGCAGTTCAGCTTCCCGCGCGGCGTCGTCGCGGAAAATCAGCAGTCGATCGTCGTTACCGATATGGGGAACAGCCGTCTGCGCCGCATGACCCCTTATACGAGTTCGACGGCGCTCTCCGTCTCGCCCGTCACGCTGGTCTACAACCAGTCGGCCATCGTGACCGCGACAGTCTCCCCGGCGAG
>CAYMTH010000650.1:0-3559 GCA_964393235.1 uncultured Solibacteraceae bacterium
TAAAAAATGACGCTGTCAAGCGTCATTTTTTACCTGTTTTTGCGCAGAAAACGGGCGTTTAGCCCCCGATAATGACGGTGGTTTCGCCTTTGGTGATCTTGTTCGGGGGGCCGAGCGGTTCGAGGACGGTGTCACCCATCCGGCAGGCGGGCATGTTGTTAATGAGAACCGTTTTCGATCCGTCGATGACGACGCCGGGCCCGTGCGGGGGAACCGGGGAAGGCACGGTGCAGACGTGGATGTCGACCTGGCCGGCCATGGCGGTGGTCATCGAGGAGAGAGCGGTGAGGGCGGAGGTTTTGGCGGCCTGTTCGGCGGCGAGGGCGGCGGGGGCCCCGGGGGTGCCGGAGGCGGCCTTGGTCGCCGTCTCGGCAGCCTGAATGGCGATATCGGAGGTCTGCTTGGCCGCCTGGAGAGCGGCGGCGGCGGCGGCGGGCATTCCGCGCCAGGCGGGCAGGAAGCCGATCTTGACGTCGAGGCTGCCGATACCGGGCGAGAGAACGGGAGGCAGGGGGTGGGCAACCGAATCCGTGACGCGGGCGGCGGGACCTTGGGGCATGCAGTCGATATCTCCTTTCCGATCTTAATCGGTAATGAGTAAAGCGCAAAACGGAATGAGAACGCATCACGGGCTGAAAAAGGGTGACGGGATTCGGGGCTGGAACACGCGCTCTATGTTAAACTGCCTGCAATCGGCGGCGTAGGCAGCCGGCCGGCCGCAGTCAGAACACGTCGGAATTTGGATCTGAAAGCATATGATTGATAGTCTTGGGTTTCGAGTTCTTGAGGGTTTAGCGCATCATGTATCGCTGGTGATTCCGCAGGTGCGGGTGCGATTTCAGCTGGCGCCGGGGACGGCGCCGGACCTGGGGATTTCCGGCGCCGCGTACGAGGTGGTGGTCAACGGGGCGGTAGCCCTGAGCGGCACGACGGACGCGAACGGCGAGGTGGTGATCCCGCAGCCGCTGGTGGCGACGGGGAACTGTTCGCTGCGGATCTTCGGAACGGAGTATCCGCTGGCGCTGGAGAACTCCTGGGACGCGGTGACGACGCGCAAGGGGCGGCAGCAGCGGTTCAATCATCTTGGATACATCCAGGGCCATCTGCTCGACGCGACGGTCGAACCGGCGGCCGACGGCAATACGGCATCGCGGTACAACCACGCGATCAACAATTTCCAGTGGGATCAGGACCTGGCGGCCGACGGCGCGGCCGGGACCGCCACGCAAAATAAACTGACTTCGATCGCGGGGATCTAAGAGCATGCCATTTCCCATCTCCATATTGGACCCCTACTCTTTTCCGGCGGTGACGCCGCGGCGGGTCACGGTGATCCGCTTTGCGCGCGCGGTGGACGGTTTCGCCCAGAAGGAAGCGCCGGATCTGGACAATCGCGGGGCGATTCTGCGGTCCGGGCACGGACAGGCGCACGGACCGGTGGTTGGTCTGATCGGCAATGCGACGGGAGTGGATAATCACCAGATCCGGGTGAAGATTATCCGGGACCGGGTGGAATCGACGGCACAGTTGTTTCCGGAGTTGGAGAGCAGCGCGGATGTTCGCCTGGTGTACCCGTCGCCGGGGCAGCCGCTGAATCCGGACGGTATTCCGGCGGCGGGCTCGGCGCCGGCGCGGGAGGCGGACTGCGTTTACCTGGAGGCGGCATCGACCGGCTCGGGGGATCCGGAGACGAAGCTCAAGATCCGGTACGGGTCGGCGACGGGACCGGTGGTCGGGGAACTGGGGGTGGTGGTGTACGCGCCGCGCATCATCTACATCCGGGTGCACCGGGTGACGATCAACGGTCCGGCGCACGCCACGACGCCGCAGCCGGCGGCGGTCACGATGTCGGACGCGGATATCCGGACGGTCTTCCGGCGGATGGACCGGATTTACGCGCAGGCGGGAATCCGGGTGATTCTCCGGTCGGGCTTCCTGGATGAGACGGTAAACGGGTATACGGAGCGGGGAACGGTAACGCTGCCACACGGAAACGACCACCGGAACGCGGAGCTGCAGAACATTCTGAACCAGAATCCGGACATGAATTCGATGAACTGCTACGTGTTCAACCAGTACCGGGACACGACACAGGCGGCGCCGGACGACCTGCTGGTGCGGGGGATCGCCTTTTCGCGGCGGCAGGCGAACGCCAACCCGCCGGTGGGACCGTTCCCGCAGTTTCCGGGGTGCCAGGCGGGGTTCACGATTCAGTCGCAAAGCGATCTGTACGAAGCGGCGCACGTGGCGGCGCACGAGATCGGGCACACGCTGGAACTGGAACACTACCGGGGCGCGGCGGAGCCGGACGAGATCTGGGCGAACCGGAACCTGATGAAGTGGGTGGTGAACAACGGCGGGAATGGGCCGGAGGACCGGGTGGGGTATGGGCGGGCGGATAACGGATTCCGGCGGATCGGCTCCTGGGTGGGCACGAAGTCGGCTCCGGGGGGCGTACTGGCGCAGGCGGATCAGATCAAGATCATGCGGCGGGCAGTAGCCAATAACAGTTACAAACCGGTAGCTAGGCCGTGAGACGGGCGGCGGCATGGTGGCTGGGACTGGCGCTGACGGCGCTGACGCCCGGCTGCGGTGGGTCACCGCCGGCCACGCCGCAGGCGCCGGAAGGGCAGAAGGAGAATCGGGAAATGACGGAACACTATCTAAGCGCGCTACGGCAGCACGACATGACCTTGCCGGACCGGGCAGCGGACATTCCCGGCGACTGGTTGGAGCAGTTGACCAAACAGTGGGCGCAACTGGACGCCGAGGCGCGGGACCTGGCGGTGGCAACGGCGCGGCGGATGAAGAGCCGCGGCGCGGGCCAGTTTTTGCTGCGGGTGGCGGTGATGCCCGGCGAGAACTCGGCGTTACCGGCGGCGGGAGCGCTGCGGGAGCACCCGGAAGCGCCGGACGGCAATACGATACTGTCGGTGTCCCAGACGGTGAAAGATGCGGCGGTGCGGGCGCATCTGTACCGCACGGCGGGGAGCCGGCAGGGAAGCGTCACGGTGCTGGAGCCGATCGCCGAAAAGGACGCGAGTCCGGAGGCGCGGCAGGCGGCGTTGGAAGCGCTCGCCAAGCTCGGCCATCTGCCGTCGCTGCACAGGCTCTTTGAGGCGACGGCGAAGGCGCAGGGCGTGGAGGCGGTGCTGCAGGCGCACGACGCTTTGGTGTATGTGGGCGACAAGCGGCTGGCAAAGGCGCTGATCTCGTGGCTGCCGAATACGGATCCGATCAGCCGGCTGGGGAGCGACCGGTCGCCGGCGATGGTCCGGCAGTGTGACTACGCGCTGTGGACGGCGCGGCTGCTGGCCACGGGTGTGAGCCTGCCGGTGAACTACATCGACAACTACCCGCCGCAGGCGGTGACGGCGGCGCGGGCCGTCCTCAAAGAGTTGCCGGACCTTCCGCCGCTGGCGCAGTAGGACGGATATCGAGGGGTGCATTCGGGGCCGGTTGTTGGGGCCGGGGATGCGCCCCTTGCGGTTTTTTGGGGGTGGGGCGGGAGGGGGTGGGGTTGTCGCGCGGGGCCACGCTGAAGCATGTCCCCGACCGG
>CAYMTH010000651.1:0-3551 GCA_964393235.1 uncultured Solibacteraceae bacterium
TCTTCATTCCGGCACTGCGGCCCGCTGCAGAAGATGAGGTCCTCCCCCGACGCCATATTCCCGGCCAGTTTGAAGATCCCCACGCCCTTCCCGCGAACCGGAACCGGGCCGCCCCAGGTATGGCGGGACCCCAGAGGCTTCAAGTAGAGGTCGAGCGGGATCGACTCCGGTACCGGACCCGTGTGGTATCGCGCCGCGGCGTTCAGTCGCATCAGGTTCCAATACAGCAACTCCCAGTGGGTGTACTCGATGTAGACCTGTTTCGCGCCGGCGAGGATGGAGCGAACTCCCGGCGACGTGGTTGTCGCGGCGCCCTCCCCGTCGGAAGTTTCAAATGCGTGAAAGACGTTGCGCTTCGAGTTCGCCGTCAGCACCCCGCCCGCCAGCCAGACGTTGCTCAACAGCAGGACCCCGGCCACGCCGCCCGCGATCTTTGCCGCCATCGCGCCACGCTTTTCCATCGCGTGCAGGCCCAGCAGGACCGCGATCACGGCGAACACCGCGGGATAGGCAAAATACGTGCCCACGGTCTCGGCGTAGCGCAGCATCGACGAGATCACCACGAACCACGCCGGATACGTCAGCAGCGCCAGCCATTCCCAGCACCGCAGGATCTTCGCGTTTATCAGCAGCCACAAAAGCGATCCCGCGAGCACCCAGGGGATCAGGCCGATCCAGAGCGACTGTTCGTAGTGGTCCACCGCGTCCGGCGGGTTCAAGCCGCGGAAACGGTAATAAGGGTGCGTGTACGGGGGCCCTTGCTTCACCTGATCGAAGAGACGCGGACCCGCCCACTCATTCATCGCCGTGTACATCCGCTCACGCCGCTCCCGGCTCATCGGATAGGCGTGGTCCGGCAGCGGCGACAGCAGCATCTGCATGCCATACAGATACATGGTCTGTCGCGCGGAGCCGGCGTGGAACGGGTAGTTGAGAACATCATTCGCCAGCGCCGGATCCGTCAATTTGCCCATCGCCGCGTAATTGCTGACCAGGAAACCGCCGGCAAGCGGAATCGCCAGCGCCACCCCGGCGGCGACCGCGACCGCGCGTCCCGCGAACGTGTCCCGGAGGATCTCCCGCAGCTCCGCGCGATAGACCACCGCCGCGATCGCGCCGGCCAGCAGCAGCCACGGCAGCAGGAAGACGATATGGAGTTTCGTTCCAGCCGACATCGCCACCGCCATCACGAACAGCACGTACAGTCCGGCATGGCGCGTCCGCAGCCAGTGGGCCAGCAGCATCGCCGCAAACGCCAACGGCAGCCCCGCCAGCAGTTCGTCGTTCGTGGAGGTCGCCAGACACAGCACGATCGGCGTCGTCGCAAACAGCGCGGCCCCGTAGAGCGCGTGCCGGAATGTCATTCCCAACTGCAGCGGAAGCAGGAAGGCCGCCAGAACGGAAAGCAGCCAGGCGCCCAGCGACACCAGATTGAACCAGATCCCCGTCAGCTCGTATTGCGCCAAAAACAGGTAGAGGACGCTGCTGTTGTAGGGGTAGGTGAGCAGCCGCGGATCCAACCCTGGTCCGGCATGCCGCAGCGCCCCGCTGCTCAGGTAAAAAAGCGCGCGGGGAAATCGATAGGCAAGCGTGTCCCAGTTATTCGGCAGTACGGAAATGCCGATTAATAAGGCGCCGAAAGCGACCAGCGCCACTACCGCGGCCAGCACGACCGTCATCTTGCCACGCCACATCTCCCGCCACTCTTCCAGCCGCCACGGGCTCGGCGCGGGCGCCGCTCCCTGGCTCAACCACCCGAAGAACATCCAGTACACCCCTTGGACCAGCATCGACGTGAGCAGAAAGGCCCACGGCGTGCCCAACTTCCCCGCGAGCGACGTCAGCTGGGAAGTATGAACGGCATTCATCCAGAACAATAGGGCGGCCACCGCGATTCTCGGCAGCGCCGCTTCGATGAGCTTTTGCGATAGCCGCCAGCTCGTGAAGCACAGGAAGGCGACGTGCCACAACAGCAGTACTTTCAAATAGGGTGTGTTCATTAGCGTGGAGACGGTATCGTTTGCGGAGAAGCGTTGACCGCTTCCCGTTCCCGCGGCTTCAATCCCGCGCTGACGCCGGCGGGCTTGGCTTCGAGGATGATCTGGTAGCCGAAGAGGGTGGGGAAGATCGAGGTCAGAACCTTGAGGATAGAGCTGCCGAGTTTGTCGATGGGGCCCTGGGGTTTGACGCGGAGTCCGCGGTCGAGGGGAATGATGGAGAAGTGCTCGCTGACGATGCGGTAGCCGTTGGATTCGAGCAGTTCGCGGGCGGTTTTGCGGGTGTAGAAGCGGACGTGGGTGCGGTCCATGATGCCGCGGTCGGCGTAGTCGAAGCGGCCGAAGAGGAGGTTGAGGCGGACGAAGATATTGGCGACGTTGGGGACGGAGACGACGACGGCGCCGCCGGAGGGGCGGAGGAGGGGGAGGACGTCGCGGAGGGTGCGTTCGGGGTGGTTGAGGTGTTCGAGGACGTCGAGGATGAGGACCTTGTCGAACTCCTGGCCGCGGAGTTGGGAGGCGACGGGGGTGAGGCCGAGCTGGAGGTCGGCCTGGTAGTAGTCGCGCATGGCCTCGGCGTGGATGGGGGATTCGAGGGCGTCGATGCCGGTGACTTCGTTGTCGTTGTTGCGGAGGTGTTCGGCGAAGAAGCCTTCGCCGCAGCCGACGTCGAGGATGCGGTTGTTGGAGCCGGCGAGGCGGGCGGCGTAGTAGTGGGAGGAGTAGGGGGCGTCTTTGAGGGCGTAGTGGTGGAAGTACTCGGCGAACTCGGGGTAGCAGTGGGCGCCGTTGACGGCGGAGCGGTAGCGGTAGACGGCTTTGACGACGTCTTCGGCGTACTTCATGCCGTTGACGTAGCAGATTTCGTCGCCGTAGTAGGTGGGGATGGGGATTTCGTGGATGCGGAAGCGCTGGTGCTGGAGCTTGATGATGATTTCCGTGTCGAAGTGGAAATCGTGGGTCATTTTGGAGAAGTCGATGCAGCGGAGGGCGTGGAGGTCGTAGGCGCGGTAGCCGGAGTGGAACTCGGTGAGGTTGAGGTTGAGGGCGCGGTTTTCGAAGAACGTCAGGATCTTGTTGCCGACGAATTTGTAGAGGGGCATGCCGCCCTGGAGGGGGCCGCCGAAGTCCTTCATCATACGGGAGCCGAAGACGGCGTCGGCCTGGCCGGTGACGAGGGGGTGGTACATGTGGGCGAGGATTTCGGGGGCGTACTGGCCGTCGCCGTGGAGGAGGACGACGATGTCGAAACCCTTTTCCATGAAGTAGCGGTAGCCGAGGATCTGGTTGCCGCCGTAGCCCTGGTTCTTTTCGTTCTTGAAGACTTTGAGCTTGGCGTTGGGGTTGACGTGGAGGTAGCCAAGGGCGAGTTCGAAGGTTTCGTCCTGGCTGGCGTCGTCGAACACGACGACCTCTTCGACGTTCTGCCAGACGAGGGCGGGGATGCGGCGGAAGACTTTGGCGAGGGTGGTGGCGGCGTTGTAGGCAACGATGAGGATGCCGATCCGTTTGCCTCGCGCGTCGGCGAGCTCGGGCGTGGTGGGCGGGTATTTG
>CAYMTH010000652.1:0-3531 GCA_964393235.1 uncultured Solibacteraceae bacterium
CGTCACCACCACAGCGAAAGGCGACTGACCCCCATGTGGATCCGCAAAGTCACCCGCGACCGCGCCAAAGGCGTCGACTCCCCCGTCCCCACCCAGGTCGTCTCCAACGAAGAGTTCACCCCGCGCCGCCAGAGCGAAGGCCAGCGCCGCGTCGAACATCTGATCGGAGAAATGGCCACCGAACGCGCCGCCAAGCTCGGCATGGACCGCGCCGCCTTCCTCCGCTCCGCCATGGGCATGGCCACCTGCTTCCTCGCCGCCAACCGCGTCTACGGCGACGTCTTCGAGGTCGACGAAGCCGAGTCCTGGGAACAGGGCGCCGTCGCCGAACGCCAGGACTACTTCATCATGGACGTCCAGGCCCACTTCACCGACGGCTACGCCCTCGGCTTCCGCAACAACGAAATCATCCGCGGCATGGGCTTCCAGTTGAGTGAGGACAAGGAGGCCTACAGCTACCGCAACTTCGTCAAGGAGATGTTCCTCGATAGCGAGACCTCGGTCGTCGTCATCAGCGGCGTGCCCGGCCGCGAGCTCGACCGCGACCCCAAAGGCGTCCCCCTCGAAGGCCGCGCCCGCGGCGGCGGCATCCTCCCCAGCTGGCTCATGTCCCAGGCCGCCCGCGAGATCAACACGCTCGCCGGCAGCCAGCGGGCATTGAACCAGGGCAACCTCGCGCCGAACCATTACTGGGACAAATCGACCAACAAAATGGACCGCAAGGCCCTCCTCGACCAGATGGATCGCGAAGTCCAGCGCTACGGCATCAAGTCCTGGAAGTGGTACTGCCATTCGGACCCCGGCCGCTCCGGCGCCGGCTTCCAGCTCGACGACGACAACGCGGCCTTCTTCTACGCCGAGTCCCGCAAGCGCGGGATCAAGCTGTTCTCGGTGCACAAGGGCTACTCCTACCAGTCGAAAACGCTCGGCCACCTCGCCAACCCGAAGGACGTCGAGAAGGCGGCGCTCGCGAACCCCGACCTGTCTTTCGTCATCTACCACTCCGGCCTCGAGCACGGCCCCTTCGAACCCGAGTTCAAGGACCTCAAGCACGTCAATCCGGCCACCGGCGACATGACCTGGCACAACGTCCTGATGGACATCAAGCGCCGCAATCCGAAGATCAACAACGTCTACCCCGAGCTCGGCAGTTTCTTCAACGTGCTGATCATCGCCAACCCGGCGCTCGCGATGCACGGCGTCGGCCGCAACATCCAGACCTATGGCGTGGACCACGTCATCTGGGGCACGGACTGTCTCTGGTGGGGTTCCCCGCAGTGGTGTATCGACGCGTTCAAACGGTTCCAGATCTCGGACGAACTCTGCGAAAAGTTCGGCTACAAGAAGCTGACCCGCGAAGACAAGGCAAAGATTTTCGGACTCAACGCGGCGAAACTCTACGGCGTCGATCCGAAGGCCCGGCGCAAAGCCCTCCCCGCCGACGCCCTCGACAAGTTAAAGACCGCCTACCTCCACCACGGCGGCCAACGCGAAAACGCCGCCTACGGCTGGGTCCGCGCGGGGGATTAGCGCGGAAGAAACCGCCCCTTCAGCCCCCCAAAGACTCCCGACGCAAATACGCCACCGCCTCCTCCAGTACCCGCCGGAACTCCCCCACCTCCACGTCCCTTTCGCTGCACGGCAGAAACAACGTCCCGTCGTCCTTGAAGTTATCGTCCCACCGGACTAACTCCTCATCGCTCCACGCCGGGTCATACTCCAGTAACTTCTCCGCCCCCACCCGGTCGAAGTAAGCCCGCAGGTTTACCGAAGTTTCATCGTCATCGGGCCGCCGCCCGGCTCGCTCGAAATCCATTTCTCCCCAGTGTATATTCTCCCAGCCCCAGCAGCCGCGTCCCCGACGTAATCGTCACCTCCACCGCCTCCGCCCCGAACCACTCCCGCAGCTCCCCCGGCATCTCGTCCCGCATATCCGTCCCGCTCGCGAACGGCGAAAACGCCGGCAGCACCAACACCCCCCGCCCCCGCAAAAACGCCCGATGCCGCCGCTTGATCCCCGACGCATCCCGCAGCTTCATCACCGGATGAAAATGCCCGACCACCGTCAACACCCCCTCCTCCGGCCCCGCCGGCAACTCGTCGCCGTGAATCGCCCGCACACCCTCCGTCCGCCACTCCGCCGCAAAATCCCGCCCCCGGTCGTGGTTCCCCGCCAGGCAGATCACCTCCGCCCGCGCCGCCAGCTCCGCCAGCGTCCCGTCGATCAACCGCGCCTCCTCCGGCGCCGGGTTCGGCGCATGCACCACGTCCCCCGCCAGCACCAGCCGCCGCGGCCGCAGCTCCTCGCACAGCGCCACCAGCCGCTCCCGCGCCCCCGCATCGGTCAACGGCCACAGCTCCCCCCGCCGCCGCTGCGCCCACGCAAACCCCAAATGCAGGTCCGCCACGATCGCCGTCCGCTCCTCCGGCAGCCACGCCGCCCCGCTCGCGTGCAGCTCAATCATTCCACTCTTCATACACCGCCTCGGCAAACTCATCGAACGCCCGCGCCGGATCCTGCGCCAGCAGCACCTCCCGGTTGAACGCCGCAAACAGCGGCAGCCCGAACGGCGACGGCCGCGGATGCTCGAAAATCTCCCAGTCCGCCCCGAAAATCCGCGCCGCCTCCCGCGCCGCGTTCGGCGCGTCCAGCAGGTCCCCCAACACCTCCCGCACCGTCTCCTTCACCAGCAGATGCTCCGGCTCGTAGGTCAGCAGCGTCTGGTAGATCAACGCGCCGTTCCAAGCCTGAAACCGCTGCCCGCTCCCCCGCCTCTTCACCAGTTGCCCCGTCTCGGCCACGTTCCGGAACCGCCGCCCCAGCGTCTCGGTCGTCCGCAGCACCGCCTCCAGATCTTCGAGAAACCCCGCCGGATCGTACGCCCGCCGCAGCGCCGGCTCGCTGACGTCCACCTTCGGCGGCAGCACCAGCAGGTGCCCGTGGTCGTCGCTATTGGAAATCACGCTCTCCCCCGCCGCCAGCCGGTGCGCCGCCACCCACGCCAGCGACTGGTTCACCGCCCGCCCCGCCACGCAATGCACCAGCAGCACCCGCCGCTTCCCCCGCGCGATGAACTCGAACTGCACCGGCTCGTCCACCGGCACCGGCGCCGCATGGCACTGCCGTTCGATGAACGCCCCGGCCAACTGCGCCTGCGGCGGATCGGCCTGGTAAACCTCCCGCAGCACCGCCTCCACCCGCGGCCGCCCCCCCGCGCTCCACGCCGCCCGCAAATCCCGCCGCAGCCGCAGCTCCTCCTCCGCCATCCGCGTCGATAGCGGCATCTTCCCGCCCATCCACCGCGGCGTCGCCACCCGCTCGCTCGCCGACGGCTTCACCACCGCCACCGCCCCGTGCAGCGTCTCCACCTCCACCGCCTTCCCCCCGATCGAAAACGCCTCCCCCGGCCGCAGCGAAGTCAGAAAACCCTCCTCCACCTCCCCCAACCGCCGGTGGTTCTTCGTCACGATCCGCACCCGGAAGTCCTCGGAAATCGTCCCGATCGCCTGAAAATACTCCCGCGCCAGCTT
>CAYMTH010000653.1:0-2013 GCA_964393235.1 uncultured Solibacteraceae bacterium
CGACTTCGTCCGCCGTCTCGCCCGCGGCCTCGACCGCGCCGCCGGCAGCGCCTGATTAAACCCCCGCCGCCCGGAAGATCGCCTCGCTCTTCGCCTTGATCTCCCGCGCCATCGCCTCCGGCTCCGCCTGCTGATACTTCGGCCAGAACAGCTCCACTGAAATCGGCCCCCCGTAACCCCGCTCCACCAGCTTCGCCAGAATCCGCGCCAGCGGCGCCACCCCGTCTCCCGGCACCACCCGCGACTGCAGATCCAGCATCTCCCGCGCCATCGCCGGCGTGTCGTTCAAGTGCGCGTGCACGATCTCCCCGGGGCGAATGTCGTCGAGGTCCTCCATCTTGCTCGGCCCCGACCAGAAGTGGTAGCAGTCGAACAACACCCCGAAGTTCGGATGCGCCGCCTCCCGGTGCAGCCGCAGCGCCGTCGGCAGTGCCGCCATATACGTCGAGTTCCGCACGAACTCCGCCCCCACCTTCAGCCGGAACTCCCGCGCCACATCGGCCACCCGCCGGATATTCTCCACGCCCCTCGCGTAGTCGGCCTCGGTAAACGCCGCCGTCGTCGCGCACGGCGAATACACCACCGGCGCCCCCAGCTCGGCAAACTGCGCGCATCGCCGCCGGAACGCCTCCAGGTTCTGCCCGAACTCCCGCGTCGGCTCCCACAGCCCCATCACGCCGATCGCCCCGCAAACGACCGTCAACCCGTTGTCTGCCAGCACCCGCCTGGCCTCCGCCATCGTCCCGGTCTTCAGGAACTCGTCCAGCGCCCCCGCCGCCGGTTCCACGTGCCGGATCCCCGCCCGCGCCCAGCCCTCCATCGCCTTCCGGTAGCCCGCCCCCGCGGACGTGAATTGGTGCATGCTCAAGATCATCGGTGTTCTCGTCGCCCCGGCCGCCGCCAGGGGCGTCAACAGGACCGTCCGGCGCGCCAGCATAGCGTCTACACTATCACTCTCCCGCCGCCTTCGCCTCCGCGAAATAGCCCTCCGTTTCCCGCAGCGCCGCGCCCGCCTCCGCCAGCCCCGCGTTCCAACGCGGTGTGTCCGTCTTCTTCGCCATCTCCGACAGCTCCCGCAGCACTCCCGCCAGCTTCCTCGCCCCGATCAACGAACACGATCCCGCCAGCGAATGCGGCGTCCGCCCCGCCTGCTCCGGCGTCGGTGTCGACTCCAGCCACCCCTTCACCTCGCCGAGGATTCGCTCCACCAGCGCCTCCACGTTCTGCCCCGCCCCCCGCAGCAGCTCCGCGTACTGCCCGAATACCGCCTCGTCCACCGGACCCGTCCCCGCTGCCGCGCTCTCCCGCTTGCCCAGACTCCGCAGCATCTCCTCCAGTGACTCCAGCGTGTACGGCTTCGCAATATGGCCCGTGAATCCCGCCGCCAGAAACTCCCGCCGGTGTACCTCCGACGAATGCGCCGTCAACGCGAACACCGGCAGCCGCGCCATCGCCGGATTGCTCCGGATCACCCCCAGCGCCTGCAGCCCGTTCAACTCCGGCATCTCGATATCCAGCAGCACCACGTCGAACCGCCGCGCCCGCAGCGCCTCGATCGCCTCGTGCCCGTTCTCCGCCGTCACCACCGTATGCCCCAGCTTGCGCAGCGCCAGCTCCAGCAGCAGCCGGCTGTCGGCGTTGTCCTCCGCCGCCAGCACCTCTAGCGGCCGCCGTGCCCCCCCCCCCGCCGGCGCCTTCTCCGTCACCTCCTGGCTCAGCAGAATCGCCTGCATCGTCTCCGGCAGGTGAAACACGCTCGCCGGCCACCGCAGCACGTGCACCGGCATCCCCTCCACCGACTGCGGCAACGCCGGCAGCCCCTCGCTCCGGTAGAACGCCTCCACCACCACTACGCTCCTCGCCCCCGCCGCCCGGTACCGCCGCAGAATCTCCGCCGCATTCCCCTCGATCTCGTCAAACTCCACAAATACCGCCGCCGCCCCACCCGCCCCCGTGTCCGCTTCCTCCGGATCGAAAACCGTCTCCCGGCACGGCAGTCCCAGATACTTCCAC
>CAYMTH010000653.1:2023-3527 GCA_964393235.1 uncultured Solibacteraceae bacterium
GGAAGCCGGGGAGACTCCTCCGTCCGGGGAGGAGCCGCGCCTGCAGCCAGATGTGCTGGGCTTGCTGGCGGTTCGTGCCCTCGGCGGGGGCCTGGTGGTGGGCATGTACGAGGCCACATGGGCGGACTTCATGCTGGCGCGGGGTGCGACAAGCTGGCTGATCAGCGCCTCCTGGCTCAGCGATTTCCCCATCGCGAACACCGACTCGCCTTCGTACAGGTTCCGCAACCCGTCCTTGTCGTTTTGCCACGGCCCCGCCGGCAGCCGCACCGCCACCGTCGTCCCCCGGCCCACCACGCTGGTCAGCGTCACTGCCCCCCCCATCTCCTCCGTCAACCGCCTCACAATCGCCAGTCCCAGCCCCGACCCCGTCCGTGGCGTCGCCATCGTCGACGACCGGTGGAAAAACGGGTCGAATACCTTCTTCTGCAACTCCTCCGGTATCCCGTCCCCCGTGTCCTCAATCCGAAACTCCAGCAGGCTCTCGCCGGTGCCGCCGATCCGGCACACTTCGATCCGCACCCGCCCCCGGTCCGTGAACTTCACCGCGTTCTGCGCCAGATTGTAAAGAATCTGCGTCAACCGCGTCCGGTCCGCGAAGATCTTCACCGGAACGTCCTCGCCCATCACCAGCCCCAGTTCGATGCGCTTCGTCCGCGCCTCCGGCTCCACCCACGCCATCACGTCCGCCAGCGCCACCGCCAGCGGAAAGTGCGCCGGCCGGATCGCCATCGTGTGCGCCTCCAGCTTCGAAAAGTCCGTCACGTCCTCCACGATCGAGATCAGGTGTCGCCCCGATCGCAAAATCATCCGCAGCCCCTCCTCCCGCGGCAGCGACGGGTTGTCGGTCTGCATCAGCGACGCCGACCCCAGAATGCTGTTCAACGGCCCCCGGATCTCGTGGCTCACCGCCGCCATGAACGCGCTCTTCTCCCGAGCCGCCGCCAGCGCCTTCTGCGCCGTCCGCCGCTGCTCCTCCAGCGCCGTCGCCAGCTTCTCCTGCAAATGCAAAAAACCTTCCCACAGCACTCGTACATCCGGCGAGGCATGCGCCGGGCAATCGCCAAGCACCCCGTCCTGCCGTACCGCCGATTCCATCGAATCTACCAGCCGCTGTAGCGACCGCGTGATCCCCCGCGAAAACCACGCCCCCAGTAGCAGAGAGATCACCACCGTCCCGCTTAGCCAGATCAACGCCACCTTCCGGATTGAACGCCCGTCTGACCCCGCCACACTTGCCGGTTGCACCGCCACCACCAATACCCCGGCGTCCGCCCGCGCTGCCGTACCGGCAATCTGCCGGTTCTGCTGAAAGCGGTTCGGACCCGCGCGCCGGAACGAGAACATGCGGCTCGTCGCCGCCTCCTCCAGAATCCTCCGCTTCGTTTCGTCTTCCAGTTTCTGGTTGCCTGGTAGCCGCAACACTGTTGCCCCGTCCCGCGCAAAACAATACACCCGCAACAATGGTTGCCCGCTATGCCGCCGCAACCACTCTTCGGTCCCC
>CAYMTH010000654.1:0-3524 GCA_964393235.1 uncultured Solibacteraceae bacterium
ACGTGCGTGTGCAGGTCGTAAAGCCCCGGCAGCACGGACTTCCCCGTCGCGTCGATCACCACCGCTCCCGCCGGCGCTTCTAGTTTTGGGCCCGCCGCCCGGATCCGGCCGTCCACGATCAGCAGGTCGCCCGGCCGCGCCGCCCCGTCGATCAGCGTGCCGTTACGGATCAGAACCGGCTGCGCCGCAAGAAAAAGTCCGAGAGAAAAAAGAACCGCGAATTTCACTTTCTATCACTATGGCATCAGAACCTGTCCCGGTGTGCCGATAAACTGAAGGGAGGCGTCCATGTTTCCGGTCTCCCGATTCCTGCCCGAAATCTTCGGTATCGCCCTGGTGCTTTTCTGCCACCGGGCGCTGTGGCGTTGGTTTCCCGCGTGGGCCCGGGCCATCGGGTTAAGCGCGGCGTCTGCCGTCGTCGGCCTGCTGCTCAATGTGCCGTATGTGTGGAAGCTCCTCCCGCCTGGGCCCGCGTTCACCTGGGGCCGCGCCGCCGCCATCCTCTGGGGCATCGGCGTCACCGGAACGGTCATAGCGCTGGCGATCGCCCGCCGCCTGAAAACCCCGGCCCCGGCTCCGGCCGTCGATCTCGGCCGCCGCGTCGTCGTCGCCGCCCCCGCGCTCGCCCTCGGCTACGGGACTTTCTACGAGCGGAACCGCCTCACGCCGCGCGAGGTCGATGTCCGCATTCCCGGCCTGCCGAAGGACCTCGACGGGCTGCGCATCGCGCAGTTGAGCGACATCCACATGAGCAGTTTCCTCTCCGAGAAGGAGCTCGCCGCCGCCGTCGACATGGCCAACGCCTTCCGTCCGCACGTGTCTGTCGTCACCGGCGATCTCATTACGCGCGACGGCGACCCGCTCGACGCCTGCCTCCGCGAACTCGGCCGGCTGAAGGCCGACGCGGGCCGGTTCGGCTGCCTCGGCAATCACGAGATCTACGCCAACTGCGAGGACTACACGGCCGCCGAGGCGCGCCGGCGCGGGCTCGAGTTACTGCGCGGTGAGGCCCGCACGCTGCGCTTCGGGGACGCGAAGCTGCGGCTCGCCGGCGTCGATTACCAGCGCATGCACGGCGTCTATCTGCCGGGCGCCGAGGCGCTCCAGGAGCCCGGCGCGTTTCAGGTTTTGCTCTCCCATAACCCCGACGTTTTCGACGCCGCCGCCGGTCAGAACTGGGACCTCACTTTGGCCGGTCACACACACGGTGGTCAAGTCACGGTAGAGTATCTGAATCAGCATCTAAATCTGGCCCGGTTTTTTACCCCCTACGTGTACGGACATTACGAGAAAGGCAAGTCGCATCTTTACGTGACGCGCGGCATTGGCACCGTCGGTGTGCCCATGCGCATTGGCGCGGCTCCGGAGGTTGCGTTGATCCGACTGTGCGCTACCTGATCGTCAGCGATATTCATGCCAACCTCGAAGGCCTGCAAGCCGTGCTTGCCGCCAACGAGGGTCTTTACGACCAGATCCTCTGCTGCGGGGATTTCGTCGACTACTGCGCGAGCCCCAACGAAATCTGCGATTGGGCCCGGTTGAACTGTCAGGCCGTCATCCGCGGCAATCACGACAAGGCCTGCTGCGGACTCGACGACACCGACGACTACAATCCGCTCGCCCAGGCCGCCGTCGCCTGGACCATGAAGCAGCTCTCCCCGGAAAACCTCGAGTGGCTCCGCGTGCTGCCGCAAGGCCCGGTCTGGATCGAGGACAAGTTCCAGCTCGTCCACGGCTCCCCCTACCACGAGGACGAGTACCTCCTCGACGTCAACGAGATCATCCGCGCCCGCCAGGTCATGCAGGCCCCCGTCGTTTTCTTCGGCCACACACACCTCCAGTGCGCCATCCGCTTCCACGGCGACCAGGGCATGATGCTCCCCACCGTCGGCGTTGACGAAGAGTCCTCGCTCATCGAACTGCAGCCCGGCGACCACTACCTGATCAACCCCGGCTCCGTCGGCCAGCCCCGCGACCGCGACTGGCGCGCCTCCTGCGCCCTCTACGATTCCACCGAGAACCGCGTCCTGCTCCGCCGCATCCCCTACGACATCAGCGGTTCCCAGCAGCGCATCCGCGCCTCCGGCCTGCCCCCGATGCTAGCCGAGCGGCTCGCCCGCGGCCAATAGGCCCTTCTCGAAATGCTGCCGGATCCGGCGCGCCGCCGCCGGGCCGACCTCCTTCGCCAGCTCCTCCTCGCTCGCCGCCCGCACCCGGTCCAAGCTGCCCAGCGTTTTGAGCAGCTTCTCCACCGTCTTCGGTCCCACCCCTTCCACCTCGAGCAACTCGCTCCGCAGCCGGCTCGCGTCGCGCCGGTTGCGGTGAAACGTCACCGCGAACCGGTGCGCCTCGTCGCGCACCGTCTGCACCAGGTGCAGCACCGGGTTGAACCGGTCCAGAATCACCGGCTCCTCCTCGCTGCCATAGACGTAGATCCACTCCTCCCGCTTCGCGATCGACGCCAGCGGCTGGTCCGTGATCCCGATCGCCTCCAGCGCGTCCGCCGCCGCGTGCAACTGCCCAAGCCCCCCGTCGATCAGCACCAGCCCCGGCATCTTCCCGCCCTCTTGTTGGATGCGCGAGTACCGCCGCGTCACCACCTCCCGCATCGACGCGAAGTCGTCGTTCCCCTCGACGGTTTTGATGATGAATTTCCGGTAGTCGGCCTTCTTCATCCGCCCGTCTTCCCAGACCACCATGCTGGCTACTTTATCCGTGCCCTGGACGTGCGAAATGTCGAAGCATTCGATCCGCGCCGGGTTCAGCGGTACGCCGGTAGCGTCCTCAAACGCACTCAAAATGGCCTTCGAAGAGGGCTTTAAGACGCGAAAACGCGCATCAAAACAGTGTTTTGCGTTCGTTTCCGCCAGGTCGTAGAGCGCTTTTTTCTGCCCCCGCTGCGGCGTATGGATCTCGACCTTTCGCCCCTTCTTCTCGGTCAGCACCTCTTCGAGCGCGTCCCGGTCCTCGAACTCGGCCGGTACATGGATGATCGCCGGAATGTAGGTCTGGTCCAGGTAGACCTGCTTGATCAGCGCCGCCATGAACTCGGATGGGTGGAAATCGTACTGGTCTTCCCAATAAAACTCGCGCCGGTCCACGATCCGGCCGTTCCGCAGGTGGAACAGGTTCACCGCCAGCAGCGGCGGCTCGGCGTAGTAGGCGAAGATGTCGACGTCGTCGCCGGACGCCGCCGCCATCTTCTGCCGGTCGTCGAGCTCGTCGACGGTCACGATGACGTCGCGCAGCGCCGCCGCCTCCTCAAACCGCAGGTCCTCGGCGGCCGCCTCCATCCGCGCGCGCAGCTCCCGCGAGAGGTCCTTCAGTCGCCCGTCCAGGAACATCCGGACGTTCCGCACCGCCGCCGCGTATTCGAAATCGGTGGTCAGTCCGGCCGCGCACGGGCCCAGGCACCGGTGAATGTGATACTGCAGGCACGGATTCGGGTGGGTTTTGTTCAAATCCACCTTGCACGACGGGATTTTGAAGTGCCGGTGGATGAAATCGACCAGCCGGTGCGCCAG
>CAYMTH010000655.1:0-3517 GCA_964393235.1 uncultured Solibacteraceae bacterium
ATGAGGTCTACGGCTGGGTCCGCGACGCCGCCGGCAACGACACCGGCTGGTCCCGCGTCGACACCTGGAAAGTCGCCCCCTTCTCCCAGATCCCCGCCATCACCCCGGCCACCCCCTTCGCCCTCGCCGGCACACCCCAGGTCCTCTACGGCCAGGCCACCGACGGCGACGGCGGCGCCAACATCACCCGCCTCTTCTTCAACATCGGCCCCTCCGCCACCCCCTCCGCCTCCACCTGCTACGGCTACCTCGATAACACCAACAACACCGCCGTCCTGCTCGACAACTCCGCCGCCAACTGCGCCTTCTCCTCCAACGTCACCTCCATCATCCCCGCCGGCAACGAGGTCAATTTCACCCTCTCCCTCAACCTCCGCGGCGCCCTCGCCTCCGGCACCCACACCGTCTTCGTCAACGCCCGCGACGCCCAGAACAACGAGTCCGGCTGGACCTCCCTCGGCACCTGGTCCCCCGCCAACCCGCCCTCCCTCGACGCCAACGCCCCCATCGCCACCTCCGGCGCCGACCAGACCTTCACCTTCACCTTCGACCATCCCGAAGGCGTCGCCAACCTCGGCGTCGTCAACGTCCTCATCAACCGCTTCCTCGACGGCAACGCCGCCTGCTACGTCGCCTTCTCCCAGCCCCTCAACGTCCTCTATCTCGTCAACGACAACGGCCCCGGCTCCGGCCTCTCCGCCGGCCTCACCATCAGCGGCTCCGGCTCGGTCTCCAATACCCAGTGCCGCATCAACGCCGCCGGCTCCTCCGCCGTCCGCTCCGGCAACCGCCTCACCCTCACCCTAAGCGTCACCTTCTTCAACGCCTTCTCCGGCAGCAAGGTCATCTACCTCGCCGCCGGCGCCGCCAACGGGACCAACACCGGCTGGCGCACCTCCGGCGCCCACCAGGTCCCCGCTCCCATCTCCTACCCCAACCCCGCCAGCATCACCCCCGCCTCCGGTTCGTCCGGCATCATCTACCCCGAAATGGTCTTCGAGGACACCGCCAGCTACACCAACCTCCAGACCGCCTGGATGCTCATCAATACCGCCCTCGACGGCCGCGGCGCCTGCTACGTCGCCTACTACCGTCCCGGCAACACCCTCTACCTCATCCCCGATAACGGCGACGGCAACCAGGCCCAGTCCATCCCTCTCGCCGGCGGCAACACGCTCTCCAACAGCCAGTGCACCGTCAGCGCCCTCAACTCAACCGTTACCGTCTCCGGCAACCGGCTCACCCTCCGCCTCCAGGTCCAGTTCCAGTCCGCCTTCGCCGGACCCAAGGTCATCTGGACCGCCGTCTCCACCCTCAACAACGCCGCCGTCAGCCCCTGGAAGGCCTCCGGCGCCTGGACGGTAACCCGGTAAAGTTGACACCCTTGGTAGAATAAAAGTGAGGGGAAGGCCTGCGCCTTCCCCTCTTACTTTTTCAGGTTTTCGATCGTCGGTTCAAACCGGGAACAAAGCAAGGTTCAAACCGACGAAACAAACCAACTAGACGTTACAAACAAAGGACTTAGTGCTGAGCCGGAGCCGCCGCGGGAGTCGCCGCCGGAGCGGGCTTCGCCGCCGCCGCGCCCGGCGGCGGGTTCTGCACCCGCAGACCGTACGGCACAACCTTTTCCCGCGAGCCCAGATCGATCGCCGGGAACAGGATGAACAAGCCCAGGAAGATCAGCGAAGTGACGAAGAGGATTCCGTTCAACGGCGGATCGTGCCGCAGGTGCATGAAGAACAGGGCCACCAGCGACGCCTTCACCGTCGCGATCAGAACCGCGATCGCAAGGTTGATGGCGCTCGAGCCGAAGTTCACATAAGCCGCGCCAACCGTGATGCCCGTCAGGAACAGCAGTCCCACCAGGACCAAAACGTAGATGCGGGCCGAAGAAGAATGATCGTGTGCGTGTGCGCTCATGTGTGTCTCCTAGCTCACCAGATACAGCAGCGGGAACAGATAGATCCAGATCAAGTCGACCAAGTGCCAGTACAGGCCAACCAGGTCCACCGGCGTGTAGTAGGCGCTGCTGAACTCGCCCTTCATCGCCCGCAACAGGATCCACGTGATCAACCCCATACCGACCACGACGTGAAAGCCGTGCAGCCCGGTCATAGCGAAGTAGAAGCCGAAGAACATCGCCTGCTGGCTCGGGCCACCGCCGGCGTAGTGGAAGTAACGGCCCGGCAGCAGCCCGTCGTGGAACTTGTGCGAATACTCGAAGTACTTGATCACAAGGAACCCGGCCGCGAAGCCCAGCGTCAGCAGCAGGTTCAACACCGTCTTGCTCTTCTGGTTCGTCGAAGCCGAGTGCACCGCCATCACCATCGTGAAGGAGGAGCAGAGCAGGAACACCGTGTTGATCGCGCCCATGATCCGGTCCAGGTGGTGGTGACCCGCCACCCAGGCCTCCGGATAGACGCCCTGCATCAGGCCGTAGCCGACGAACAACCCGCCGAACATGAGGATTTCCGTGGCCAGGAAGAGCCACATCCCCAGCTTCGACGTGTCGAACTGCTGCTCGGCGTTAACGAAATGGTGTTGGCGGAACGCGGGTTCTGCGCCGTGTCCGGCAACGTGAGTTTCGGAGCTCATTCTTAGTGATGTCCCTTCACGGACGGCTCAAAAGGCCGGTAGTAGTCGTAAGGATCGGAATTCACCACGGGCGTCTCGTGGAAGTTGTGCGTGATCGGCGGCGAAGGAATCTGCCATTCCAGCGTCCGCGCGTGCCACGGGTTCGCCGGGGCATCGAACTTCTTCCGCAGCGAGGCGAACAGGTAACCCGCCATGATCAGGAAGCCCAGGCCCAGGATCCACGAACCGATCGTCGAAACTTGGTGCAGGAACGTGAACTCCGGCAGGTAGTTGTAATACCGGCGCGGCATGCCGCGGCTGCCCAGCAGGAACTGCGGCAGGAAGGTCGTGTTGAAGCCGATGAACACCAGGATCGCCGCAACCCGCGCCGCGCTCTCGTTGTACATCCGGCCGAACATCTTCGGCCACCAGTAGTGCAGCCCGGCCAGGAACGCGATCGCCGTCGAACCCATCATCACGTAGTGGAAGTGCGCCACCACGAAGTAGGTGTCGTGCAGGTGGATGTCCACCGACATCGCGCCCAGGAAGATGCCCGTCAGACCGCCGATCCCGAACAGGATCAGGAACATCAGCGCGTACAGCATCGGGGCGTCGAGCGAGATCGATCCCTTCCACAGCGTCGTGATCCAGTTGAAGACCTTGATCGCCGACGGGATGCCGACCAGGAAGGTCAGGAACGAGAAGATCGCGCCCGCCAGCTGCGACTGGCCGCTCGTGAACATGTGGTGGCCCCACACGACGAACGACACGATCGCGATCGCCACCGAAGAGAACGCGATGGCCTTGTAACCGAAGATCGTCTTCTGCGACATCGGCGGAATCACTTCCGAGATGATCGCCATGCCCGGCAGAATCATGATGTACACCGCCGGGTGCGAGTAGAACCAGAAGAAGTGCTGGAACAGCACCGGGTCGCCGCCCA
>CAYMTH010000656.1:0-3511 GCA_964393235.1 uncultured Solibacteraceae bacterium
TTCTGACCCTCGTGCAGACGCGCAAGCTGCACAAGGAGATCATCGTAATCCTTTACGGCAGCGCCTTCTGGCAGGAGATCTTCAACTTCGAGGCCCTGGCGCGGCACGGAATGATCTCTCCGGAAGACCTCAACATGTTTCAGTTTGCCGACGATCCCGATACGGCCTTTGCTCTGTTGCGCGACGGCTTGACGCGTTTGTATTTGAGCCCAGAGGAGATGGCCGAACCGGACATCGCGCCCGGCATCGCCCATACGCGCAACGAGTGAAGACGGCCGACAGCCAGATGGATTTGACCGGCGCTCCCGCGCCGCGGGAGTTGACATGGCGGCGCGTCTTCGGAAAGCTCGAGATCGCGACGCTGGCGCTGCTCGTCCTCGCCCCGCTGTTGGGGAAGTGGAAGCCGGGCTCCGCGATCGCGTTGCTCGCTTCCTTCGCGCTCGCCATCGCCGGCACCTGGACAACGCTCCGCTGGCTGCGCCGCGGCGTCCGGAGGGCCATCTGGCGGCTGCGCAACCGCCTGCTGCTCAGCTACGTTTTCATCGCCGTGGTCCCGGTGCTGCTGCTCGGCATTCTAGGGCTGTTCGGCGCGTGGGCGTTGGCCGGACAAGTCGCCGTTTACCTGGTGGCGCAGGAGTTTCAACAGGACATCGACTCGCTGCGGAGTTCGGCCACGGCGATGCTGCGGACGCTCGACGACTCCCGTGGCCCGCAGCCGGCGCGCCTGCTCGGCTTCCTGGGCACACGCTTCCCCGGCATCGAAATCCTCGTGAACGACGGCGCCGCGGAGATCCTGCGCTTCCCGGAAGACTCGAAACTGACCCATCCTTCCGACGAAAAAGTGGAAGTGCAGAGCGCGGTCCTCAAGGACGGCCTGCTCTATTCCGGCATCCACCTGCACCGCGACGCCCGCCAGGTCACATTCCTGGTTCCGATCCGCAAACGCTACCTGCAGGGTCTGATTCCAAACCTCGGGGAGATCACCTTGGTCGACCTCGTGAGCGGCGCGGCCGAGGGACGGGTCCGCATGAACCTGCACCCCGAGATCGAGCCGGACCCGAAGGAGTTCTTCTCCGCGCGCTCGATCGCCCCGCCGGTGAACCTGCTCGACTACCAGGTGCTGTGGGGCATGCCAATTTCGGTCTTCGTCTGGGAGCAGCCGAAACAGGAAGGCAAGGCCGTCCTCGGCGTGCACACGCGCATCTCGCAAGTCTTCCGCGTGATCTTTTCCCAAAAGGCCGACTGGGACCAGCCCTGGCTGATCTACCTGTTCTACGGCGTGGCCGTTACATTCCTTGTGGTCGAACTGATCGCGCTGGCCATCGGGATTTCGATCACCCGCACCATGACCAGCGCCGTGCACTATCTCTACGAAAGCACCCAGCGCGTGCAGGCCGGCGACTTCAGCTACCGCATCCCCGTAAAGGGCGCCGACCAGCTCGCCAACCTCGGCCAGAGCTACAACATGATGGCCGAGAACCTCGACCGGCTGCTAAAGGTCGCTCAGGAAAAGGAGCGTCTGCAGGCCGACCTCGACATCGCGAAAGAGGTGCAGGAGCAGCTTTATCCGCGCTCGGTGCCGGTGGTCGAGGGCCTGCAGTTGACGGCGAAACTGAACCCCGCCAAGAGCGTCTCCGGCGACTACTACGACTACCAGAAAATCGGCGACCACCAGTGCGCCATCGCCATCGGCGATGTGGCCGGAAAAGGCATCTCGGCCGCCCTCCTGATGGCGAACATCCAGTCGGCAATGCGCGCCCAGATCCGCGCCGCGCAGGAGCAGGAAACCACCGTCTCCACAGCCACCATCGTCAGCCAGCTCAACAAACACCTGCAGGCCAACACGACCACGGAGAAGTACGCGACCTTCTACTTCTCGGTTTACGACGAACGCACCGGCGAGTTGACCTACACCAACGCCGGCCACCTGCCCCCGATCCTGATCCGCGGCAACGAAGTGCGCCGCCTCGACGTGAACGGCATGGTGGTTGGCGTCTTCCCGTTTGCGCGCTACGATGCAAGCAGCATCAAGCTCGAAAAGGGGGACATCCTCCTGCTCTACACCGATGGCATCACCGAGCCCGAGAACGAATATGATGAGATGTTCGGGGAGGACCGGCTCATCGAAACCGTGCAGCGGGTAGCGGGCAAATCGAACGAAGAGATCCTGTGCGAGGTCTTCCAGTCTGTGCAGGAGTGGACCTTCGCGCCGGAGTCGGCCGACGATATGACGATGATGATTATCCGGAGAGTGTGATGGCGGCGCACCGTTCGGAAGCCGACTGGCAACGCTTCAAGCGACGCATGGCGCAGATCGCCGGCGCCGTCGCGGTCGTCATCGGCATCGGCTGGGCCGGCTATCAGGTGTTCGCCGACGCCGACCCGTTCGACGCGCTCTACATGGCGCTGACCACGATCACCACGATCGGCTACGGCGAAATCGTCCCGCTCGGCCGTGCGGGTCGGATGTTCAACATTTTCTATATCGTCATCGGCGTGGTAACGCTGCTCGTCGCCCTCGGCGTGCTGACGCAGTCGATGATCGAACTCGAAATCAGCGGGTACTTCCCCGCCAGGCGGAGACGCCGTATGATCGACAATCTCAAATCGCACTACATCGTTTGCGGCTACGGCCGCGTCGGGCGCAGCGCCTCCGAAGAGCTGAAAAAATCGGGCGTGCCCATCCTGGTCGTCGACCGGAATGAGGAGCGGGTGCAGCGCGCACTCGAAGCCGGACTGCTCGCCGTCGCCGCCGACTCCACGCGCGACGAGGTGCTGCGCGACTGCGGTATCGACCGCGCCCGCGGCCTCATCGCCGCCCTCGCCACCGACGCCGACAACACCTATCTCATCCTCTCGGCCAAGGCCCTCAACCCGCTGCTGCCCGTCGCCACGCGCGTCAGCGAGGACGAGTCCGAACGCAAGCTCCGCCGCGCCGGCGCCGACGTCGTCTTCGCCCCCTACACCATCACCGGCCAGCGGCTCTCCCAGTCGCTGTTGAAGCCGCACGTCAACGAGTTCATCGACTTCACCACCGGCAACGACATGGGCCTCGACATCCGCATCGAACAGGTGCACGTCTCGGCGCGGTCGGAATATGTGTCGAAGTCGCTCCGCCAGGCCTCGCTCCGTGCCGACCTCGGCGTTATCGTGCTGGCCATCCGGAAGGCCTCCGGCCAGATGATCTTCAACCCGCCCGCCGACGCCGAGATCGGCGCCGGCGACTTCCTGATCGTCATGGGCCAGCCGGCGCAACTCCGCCGCCTGGAAGAACTCATGGAGGAGAAGGTCGCGTGAAAGTCCTCACCGCCGCCGAAATGCGCGAAGTCGACCGGTTGACGATCGAAGCCGGCATCCCCGGCTTGATCCTCATGGAGAACGCGGCGCACCGCGTGGTCGAGGTCCTCGAGCACGAGTGCGCGCCGCTCAAGGATCAGCGCATCCTCGTCTTCTGCGGCAAGGGCAACAATGGCGGCGACGGCCTCGCCGTGGCGCGCCTGCTCCACGTCCG
>CAYMTH010000657.1:0-3510 GCA_964393235.1 uncultured Solibacteraceae bacterium
CGGTGGCGGCGGCGCTCGAGACGACCAACATCCGCCCGACGACGATCATCAACTGCGGCAACGGCTTGATCCGGCTGCCCGGGCGCGGGGTGCACGACCACGATCCGTACTCGGCGCTGGCGGTGACGGACGTCATCGCGAAGTCGTCCAACATCGGCGCGATCAACATCGGGCTGCGGGTGGGCAACCACCGGATGTACGACTACATGGAGAAGTTCGGCTTCGGCGAGAAGATCGGCATCGCGCTGCCGAGCGAGTCGGCGGGCAAGATCCACCCGGTGCGCGACTGGACGGCCGCGTCGATGGGCTCGGTGGCGATGGGCCACGAACTGATGGCGACGCCGCTGCAGCTGGCGCAGGCGTTCGGGATTATCGCCAACAACGGCGCGCTGGTGAAGCCGCGGATCGTGAAGGCGCGGCAGCGCCCCGGTTCGCCGCAGAAGGAGATCATCCAGCCGGCGGCGCCGGAGCAGCGGATCAAGCCGGAGACCTCGATCGAGTTGCGGCGCATGCTGGAGCAGGTGGTGCTGGCCGGCACCGGCAAGGGCGCGGCGCTGAAGAAGGGCTACACGGTGGCCGGCAAGACGGGCACGGCGCAGATGGTGGACGCCCGCACGGGCAAGTATTTGCACCGGTACAACGCCTCGTTCGTCGGTTTCGCGCCGGTGGCGAATCCGGCCGTGGTTGTCTCGGTGACGATCAACGGCTCCTACAAATACGGCGGCGTGACGGCCGCGCCGGTGTTCCGCGAAGTGGCGGCGGCGGCGCTGCGTACGCTGGGCGTGCCGAAGGATCTGGTGGAAGAGGAAGAACCGGCGAAGCTGGAAGCCGCGCCGGCGGCGTTGCCCGTCGTGCCCGCGCAACTGGCGGAAGCCAAGCCGGCGCCGCCCGCCGACCCGGCGGAACCGGAACTGGTGAGCGGGCCGCGGGTACCGAACTTCCAGGGATTGACGATGCGGGCGGTGCTCGCCAAGTCGATGGCCGAGGGCTGGAAAGTGGAGCCGGTCGGGCGCGGCATCGCCCGGGTGCAGGACCCGCCGCCGGGTACGGTGGTGGCGAGTGAGAAACGCGTCCGCGTGGTGTTCGGCCAGTAGGTGCGCATGAACGTTCTCGAACTCATGGAGGGCGTGGAGATCCTCTCCAGCTCGCCCGCGGAAACTCTGCAGGCGCCGGTGCGCGGCCTGGCGTACGACTCGCGCCAGGCGGGGCCCGGATTTCTTTTCTTTGCTTTCTCCGGAAGCAAAGTCGACGGCGGCCGTTTCGCCAGCGACGCGCTCGCCCGGGGAGCGGTTGCGGTGGTTTACGAAACCATGCCCGTCGCCCCGCCCGAGCATCCGTACGTCGTGGTGGCTCACGGCCGTCACGCGCTCGCTCGCGCCGCGAAGCGGTTTTACGCGGCGCCGGACGAGGCGATCGAAATTATCGGCTTCACCGGCACCAACGGGAAGTCGACCGGGACGATGGTGGCCGACGGGATTCTGCGCCACGCCGGGCACAAGACGTCGCTGATCAACACGATCGGCTACCACGTTTGCGGCACGTCGCTGCCGGCGGTGAATACGACGCCGGAATCGCTCGACGTCTACCGCATGGCGGCGGAGACGCGCGACGCCGGTGGGAAGTATCTGTCGATGGAGATCTCGTCGCACGCGCTGGCGCTCGGGCGGGTGGAGTATCTGAAAGTCGCCGCGGCGGTGTTCTCGAACCTGACGCGGGACCACCTCGATTTCCACGGCACGATGGAGGCCTACGGCGCGGCCAAGGCGCGGCTGTTCGGTCCGGATTTCGCGCCGCGCTTCGCGCTGCTGAATGCCGACGATCCGTTCACGCCGTCGATCGCCGTGGCGCCCGCGTCGACGAGGCTCACCTACGGACTCGCGGCCGGCTGCGACTATCGCGCCGTGAATATCGAATCGGGCTTCTTCGGCCTGCGGTTCGACGTCGAAGGGCACGCGAAGCTCGAATCGCGGCTGGTGGGCGACATCAACGTCTACAACATCCTGGCGGCGGCCGCAGCCTGCCACGCGCTTGGACTGAGCTGGGAGCAGATTGCGGCCGGAGTCGCCGCCTTCCCCGGCGTGCCCGGGCGGTTTGAGCGGGTGGAAGCCGGGCAGAACTTCCTGGTGGTCGTCGACTACGCGCACACCGACGCCGCGATCACCAACGTCATCCGCGTGGCGCGCCAGCTGCTCGGCGGCACGGGCCGCGTACTGACGCTGTTCGGCTGCGGCGGCGACCGCGACCGGACCAAGCGCCCGCTGATGGGCATGGCGGCCGCGAAGGACTCCGATTTCGTCATTCTCACCAGCGACAACCCGCGCACCGAAGACCCGCTGGCGATCATCAACGACGCGGTGGTGGGTGCCCGCCGCTTCGACACGCCGCTCATCGTCGAGCCGGACCGGGAAAAGGCGATCTTCGCGGCCATTCACGAGGCGCGCCCGGGCGACGTCGTGCTGATTACCGGCAAGGGCCACGAGGACTACCAGATACTCGGGGACAAGAAGATTCACTTCTCCGATCAGGAAGTCGCCCGCCGCGCTTTGCTCGCCCGGGGAGGCAAATGAGACTCACGCTGAACGAAGTCGCGCGGTTGACCGGATCCTGGAGCGCCCCGGGCGAGGACGTCGTCTCGGAGTGGAGCATCGACACGCGCACGCTGCCCGCCGGCGCGCTCTACGTGGCGCTGCGCGGCGAAACGCACGACGGCCACACGTTTCTCGACGCGGCGGCGGCGCGCGGCGCGGCGGCCGCGCTGGTGGACGATCGGGAGCGGCCCGAACCGCCCGGCCTGCGGCTGATCCGCGTGCACGACACGCTGGAAGCGCTGCAGCGCCTGGCCCGCGAGGCCCGCCCCGGCTCCACTTCCCGCTCATCGCCATCACCGGCAGCGCGGGCAAGACGACGACGAAGGAAACGGTGGCGGCACTGGTCGGCGCGGCCCGCCGCGTGACACGCAACGAAGGCAACCTGAACAACCACATCGGGCTGCCGCTGTCGCTGCTCCGCATGGACGAGACCGCGCAGGCGGGTGTGCTCGAGATGGGCATGAACCACGCGGGCGAGATCCGCTTTCTGTGCTCGATCGCGCGGCCCGACATCGGCGTGGTGACCAACGTCGGCACCGCGCACATTGAAAATTTCGAAGGCATCGAGGGCATCGCGCTGGCCAAGCGCGAACTGATCGAATCGCTCGGTCCGGACGGCACCGCGATTCTGAACCACGACGACGAACGCGTGCGCGCGTTTGCCGCCGTTCACCCCGGCGACACGGTAACCTACGGTATGGGCGAGGGCGCGGAGATCCGTGCCGAGAACGTCGCACTGACGGCCGAAGGCTCCACCTTCACCATCGACGGCGTCGGGTTCTCGATCCAGTTGCCCGGCCGCCACGCCATCTTGAATGTAACGGCCGCGGCCGCGGTTGGATCTACTCTCGGCATCCCGCTCGAAGTGATGGCCGACGCGGCGCGCGAACTGCGCAGCGGCAAGATGCGCGGCGAGCGGCTC
>CAYMTH010000658.1:0-3508 GCA_964393235.1 uncultured Solibacteraceae bacterium
GGCCCCACTTGCCGAAGGCGCCCGTGCGGTAGCCGGCTTTTTTGAGCACTTCGGCGATAGTGACGTCCTCCGGCAGCAGCGGGACGCCGCCGGTGTTGGCGCGGACGGAGGTGTGGCCCATGTGCTTGCCGGTCATGAGGACGGAGCGGGAGGGGGCGCAGACGGTGCAGCCGGCGTAGGCGTCGGTGAAGCGCATGCCCTCGGCGCCGAGACGGTCGATGTTGGGGGTCTGGATGAGCTTCTGCCCGAAGCAGCCGAGGTCGCCGTAGCCGAGGTCGTCGGCCATGATGAAGATGATGTTGGGGGGCTGCGGCGCGGACTGGGCGGCGAGCGCGGAGGCGCCGGCGGCGAGGCGCAGGAATTGGCGGCGATTCACGGGGTGGGACACTCCTCGGATTGTACTAGTAGCGGGGGACGGCGGGATCGATTTCGAGGCTCCAGCGGTCGATGCCGCCGGTGAGGCTCTGGCAGTTTTCGACGCCGTTGCGGCGGAGCCAGTGGACGACGTTGAGGCTGCGGACGCCGTGATGACAGTAAATTATGAGGGGGGTGGCGTCGGCCTGTTTGTCGAGTTCCTGGAGCCGGGCGGGCACGGTGCCCATGGGGACCAGGTTGGCGCCTTCGATGCGGCAAATGGCCCATTCGACGTCTTCGCGCACGTCGATGAGGCACAGTTGCGCGCCGGCTTTGCGAAGGTCCTCGACCTCGCGCGGGGTGATTTCGTAAGGGATGGGCGTGTCAGACATCGTCAATTTCATTTTACGGGGCGGCGCGGGAACCGAATAGAATAACGGCGAGGGAGGTGCGCGTGCGCCGCTGGACACTGTTGTCGCTAGCCATGACCGCCGGGCTTGCCTGGGCGCAGTTTCCGGGGCAGTATCCGCCGGGCCAATACCCCCCGGGACAGTACCCGCCGGGCCAATATCCTCCGGGGCAATACCCGCCGGGCCAGTATCCACCCGGACAGTATCCGCCCAACCAGTACCCGACGCGGCTGCCGGGCGGCGTGCCGGTGAGCGTGCCTGTGCCGGAGATCAAGCTTCCCAAGCGAACGCCGAAGGACAAGGACGCCGAGGCGAAGAAGGGCGGCAAGCCGTCGAGCGAGATCCGCGTCAAGCTCGAGTCCGCGGACGGCACGCTGCGGAAGCTGACCGAGAAGGAACTGGTGCTCGACACGGCGAAAGGCACGTTGCAGTACCGGCTGCTGGCGAAGACGCAGTTTATCGACAAAGAGGGCGCGGCGATCCGCGATTCGCTGCTGAAGCCGGGCGACCAACTGCAGGTGGCGTTCAATCCCGACGACGAAGAGACGGCGCTGCGCGTGACGCTGGTGCGCAAGGGCACCGCGGTGGAACGCGAGGCGGCCGAGAAGCCGGTGGGCGACGTGAAGCGGGCATCGGAGGCGCCGAAAGACGACGAGGCGCCGATCCTCCGCCGCGGCATTCCGGAACGCGTGAAGCGCGAGCAGGAGCAGCCCGCCAAGGACGAACCGGCGCCCGACCCGGCCGAGTTCAAAGAGAACGCGAGCATCTTCACGCCGCCGTCGGACCCGGTGATTCTGGAAGCGCGCGAGGCGGCCGATGAGTTTTCCGAAGGTCTGCCGGACTTCGTCGTGCAGCAGCATACGATGCGCTACGTGAGCGGCACGCGGCCGCCGCAGTGGCAGGCGGTCGACATCGTTTCGGCCGAGGTGGCGGTAGTGAAGGGCGTCGAGGAGTACCGGAAGATTTCGATCAACGGGCGCGAGTCGAAGCGGCCGCCGGAGAAGAGCGGCGCGTGGTCGACCGGCGAGTTCGTGACGACGCTGCAGGATATCCTGTCGCCGATGACGGCGGCGAAGTTCGTGAAGCGCGGCGGGCAGCGCGTGGCCGGTCGGGACACGATCGTCTATGACTACTCTGTGGCGCAGCCGAACTCGCACTGGCGCATCATCCCCGAGAACCACGAGAGCTACAACCCGCCGTACAAGGGCGCCATCTGGATCGACCGGGAGACGAAGCGCGTGCTGCGCATCGAGCAGCGGTCGGTCTCGTTCCCCGACAGTTTCCCGTACGACAAGACCGAGATGACGCTCGACTACGACTTCGTGCGGATCTCCGGCAAGCTGCTGCTGCTGCCGGTGCGCAGCGAGAACGTGACGTGCCAGCGCGGGACGACGGCGTGCAGCCGCAACGAGATCAACTTCCGCAACTACCGGAAGTTCGGCGCGGAGTCGAACATCACCTTTGACAAGCCCTAGTGGTCGCGGGCGGTGACGAGTTCGGTCACCGAGAGGAGCGCGCGCTGGTAGGCGGAATCCGGGAAGCCGCCGATAAGGGTGCGTGCGCGTTCGGTGAACTGCTGCGCGCGTTCCATGGCGCGCTCGATGCCGTTGTACTTCTTGAGGATCGCGATGATCTCGTCGAAGCGGACCGTCTTGTAGTCCTCTTCGCGGAGCACGATGGCGACCTTCTCGCGTTCGGCGGGCGTGGCGTCCTGCAGCGCGTAGACGAGCGGCAGGGTGACCTTGCCCTCGCGCAGGTCGTTACCGACCGGCTTGCCGAGGACCTTTTCGCGCGAGGTGAAGTCGAGCACGTCGTCGACCAACTGGAAGGCGATGCCGAGGTTCCAGGCGAACTCGCCGAGCTTGGTTTCGTCGGCTTCGCTGGCGCTGCCGGTCATGGCGCCGAGGCGGGCGCAGATGCTGAACAGGCTGGCGGTTTTGCGGTCGACCAGCTCCATGTAGTCGGTCTCGGAGATGTCGATGCGGCCGAGGCGTTCGAGCTGCAGCAGTTCGCCTTCGACCATGAGCTGGGTGAGCCCGATGAGCAGGTCGAGGATGCGGAAGTTCCGGGCGCGGACGGCCACCTGGAAGGCCTGCATGTAGAGCCAGTCGCCGGCGAGCACGGAGGTCTGGTTGCCCCAGAGCGCGTTGGTGGACGGCTTGCCGCGGCGGGTTTCGGCGGCGTCGATGACATCGTCGTGGACCAGCGTGGCCGTGTGGATCATCTCGACGATGGCGGCCATGGCGATGGCCGTATCCGTCAGCGGACCAAAGAGTTGCGTGGACAGCAGGACGAGCGTGGGGCGCAGGCGTTTGCCGCCGCTCGCCTGGATATGACGATTGATCGCCGATATCGCCTCGACCGAGGCGACCGACTCCAGGCGCATCACCTCTTCCACCCGGCGCATGTCCTTCTCGACTAGCTGAAGGATTTCGCGGGCCGTTAAGGCTTGACCGATCCGGCTCATTCCCATGAAACTTCCCAGTGTAACGCAGTCAATCGCCACCCACCTATACGGATGCCGCCGCCGGAAAGAGGCGGTGGAAATTTTCCGTGGTCCGGCGGGCGAGTTCTTCGGGGGCGAGGCCGAGGTGGGCGGCCAGCATCTCGCCGGTCTTGACGACGTAGGCGGGTTCGTTCCGCTTGCCGCGCAGGGGGACGGGGGCGAGGTAGGGCGCGTCGGTTTCGACCAGCATGCGGTCGAGCGGCGTGAGCAGCGCGGCTTCGCGCAACTCGGGCGCCTT
>CAYMTH010000659.1:0-3506 GCA_964393235.1 uncultured Solibacteraceae bacterium
GTGCTTGCATCTGCCACTGCCATGCCGCCGCCCCAGCCCATGCTGGCCAGCCAGGGCTCGCCCAGCAGCGTCACGCCGAACAAGGTGCCGAACACCGGCACCAGGTTGTTGAACACCACCGTTCGTGCTGCACCGACGCGCTGCACGCCCTGGTAATACCAAACGAAGGCCACCGCCGTGCCCAGCACGCCCAGAAATGCCAGCGAAGCGATCACGGTGCCATCCACGCGTGCCCATGCGACCTCCGGCGCTTGCACGGCCACGATCAACCCCAAGCCGAGCGTGCCCCACAGCGTGGCGAAGCAGGAAGCCAGGAGGATCAGGTTGTTGAAGAGGAAGCTCGATTCGCGGCTGACGACGCTCTCCAGTTCGGCTTCCGACTTCAGGTAGTCGAGCCGGCCGAGGATCATGTAGATCGTGAACGCGATGCCGAGCGTCAGGAAAGCGAGGAAGTAGTTGCCGATGTTCGAGGTGGCGAAGGCGTGAACGGAGGCGACGATGCCCGACCGCGTCATGAACGTGCCGAAGATGCAGAGGAAGAACGTGGCCGAGACCAGCACCATGTTCCAGACTTTCATCATGCCCTTCTTTTCCTGCATCATCACCGAGTGCAGGAACGCCGTCGAGGTCAACCACGGCAGGAAGCTGACGTTCTCCACCGGGTCCCAAACCCAGTAGCCGCCCCACCCGAGCACCGCGTAGCTCCAGCCGGCGCCAAGCAGGATGCCGGAAGACTGGAAGATCCAGGTCACCAGCGCCCAGCGGCGGGTGGTGAAGATCCACTGATCGCCCGGCTGCCGCGTGATCAGCGAGGCCAGCGCGAAGGCGAACGGGACGACGAAGCCGACGTAGCCCAGATAAAGGACCGGCGGGTGGATCAGCATCGTCCAGTACTGCAGCAGCGGGTTGAGGCCGTTGCCGTCCTGCACTTCGACGATGTTGCGCCCCTGCGCCAGCATCTGGAACGGCGAGGCAGGGAAGGTGTTCAGCGTAAGGAAGAAGAGTTGCGTGGTCATCAGCGCGGCGACGACGTAGGGCATCATCGCGCGGTGCTTCTTACGGTTCTGGATGACGACGACGAAGGAGTAGCAGGCCAGCAGGAAGTTCCACAGCAGCAGCGACCCTTCCTGGCCGCCCCACCACGACGACACCTTGTAGTACCACGGCATGTCGCGGTTCGAGTGCGACGCCACGTAGGCGTAGCGGAAGTCGCTCGTGACCAGCGCGTAGAGCAGAATGCCTGTAGCCACGACCACGAGGGCGAACACGGCGATCACCGCGCGTTCCCCGCTGGCGACCAGGAACGGTTTCTTTTTCCAGGCCCCGACTAGCGAAGCCGCGATCGAGTAGATCGCCAGACAGAATGCCAGCAGGATGGCGAGGGCGCCTAGATTCTCCATGGCCTTTTCACTCCTCTTTTCGGCTCTCCCAGCCGACGCGAACTATGACTTCTTCTCGTAGGTCGAAGCGTTGCCCTTGTAGTTCTGGCCAGGCTTGGCTTCGTACTTGGAGGCGCACTTGGCGGCGATCTTCGTCGCGTGAAAAACGCCGTCGCCCATGCGGCCGTCGATCAGCGCCTGCGACCCGTCCTTGAACGTGTCCGGCAGCGGTTCGTTACCGTTGTAGCTGACCTTCATCTTGCGGTCTTCTTCGATCAACACGAAGTCCACCTGATTGCCCGAGCGCTTAATCGAACCCGTCTCCACAAAACCACCGACCCGGAGCTTCTTGTTTTTCGCCCCGTCTCCGAGCTTGTCGATCTCCGCAATGGTCTTATAGTAAGAGGCCGATTCATTCGTCCCCCCGATAGCCAGCCAGGCAAGCGTGCCGACCACCAAGGTGATCACCATGCCGAACTTCAATGTGCGGTTCATTACGATACCCCTCGTCCATAAGTATATACCCGAAGTAGCGCAAGGCAGAGGCCTCGATTCGTGACATCGCCTAAGGAAATGTTCCGGCAGTACGAGCTGCGGCGGCGCCTCCGCTGGCTGTTGCCGCCAGCGCCCGTGTGGCACAATCCCGCCGAAAACCGTGTCGACGCCCCGCTCGGCCGGTGGAATCTCTACATCGGCTCGGCCGGGGCGCACGCGCCCGGGTACGTGAATCTCGACCTGTTCCCGCTCGCCAACGTGGACGTAGCGGCCAATGCGGAACTCCTGCCGTTCCGTGACGGCCAGTTTACCCGCGTCGAATGCGACGCGGTGCTCGAACACGCCGAGTATCCGGACCGCATCGTGCGCGAGATCGAACGGGTCCTGGCGCCGGGCGGCTTCGCCCACCTCGTGGTGCCCTTCTGCCATCCCTACCACGCCTACCCGGCCGACTATCGCCGGTACACGCCGGAGGGCCTGCGGCAGTTGGCGGGTGGCCTCGAAGTGGTGGCCTCCGGGTGGCGCACCGGGCCCACGGCGACACTGCTGGTCACGCTGCTCGAGTACGTAAAGCTCTGGATGCCGGGGCGCCTGCTGCGCGGCGTGGCGCACGTCGCGCTCGGTTGGCTGCTGTTCCCGTTGCGGTATCTCGACGCGCTGCTGCTGCGGTCGCCGCGGGCCGGCGTATTGGGAAATCATCATTACCTCTGGCTCCGAAAACCGCCCTGTTACACTCGATAAGGAATGGGCGCAATCTCCGCACCGGCTACCCGCAATCTGGACGCCCTGGCGAGTTCGCGCGGCGTCAAGGAAGCGCTGCAGCAACTGTCGCGGGATAAGCAGTGGATCAACGAAAAGCACCTGGAGTTGTGCCGCATCCCGTCGCCTACGTTTCAGGAACAGCGCCGCGCGGAATGGATGCTGGCGGCGTTCCGGCAGCTGGGTTGCGAGGCGCGGATCGATCAGGCGGGCAACGTCGTGGCTTTTCTGCAGCCGTCGCCGCCCCCGCCCTTCATCGCCGTGACCGCGCACCTCGATACGGTACTGGCGCCCCGCTCGGCCGATGAGGTCCGCACGGAGCCGGACGGAGCGTTCGTCGGCCCCGGCGTGAGCGACAACGGCGCGGGACTCGCCGGACTGCTGGCGATCGTCCGGGCGATGAAGGCCGCCCCGGCATGGTCGGGGCTGACGGCGTCGCCCGTCTTTATCGCCAACGTCGGCGAGGAAGGCGACGGGAACCTGTGCGGCATGCGCTACCTGTGCACGCAGTCCCCGCTGGCGTCGAAGATCCGCGCGTTCGTCGTGCTGGACGGCCCGGCCACGGAGCACATCACCGTCGAAGCACTGGCTTGCCGGCGTTTCGAGATCACCATGCAAGGCCCGGGCGGGCACAGCTGGATCGACTACGGCACGGCCAATCCGGTGCATGCGCTGGCGCGCATGATCACGATCTTCGCCGAAAACCTGCCGACCTCCCCGGCGCGCTATTCGTTTAACTTCGGCGTCATCGACGGCGGCGTCAGCGTGAATGCGGTGCCCGCCGTGGCGCGGACGCGGCTCGATGTCCGTTCGGTGGACGAGCCCTTGCTCGAACGCATGACCGTGATCCTCGACGCCGCGGTGACGCGCGCC
>CAYMTH010000660.1:0-3505 GCA_964393235.1 uncultured Solibacteraceae bacterium
CCCAACGCCGCGAGGTCCGGCGCCTGCGCCGCCAAGCCCAGCGAGATCAACGAAAGGAGGACCGCCTTCATGAGACCAGCCACCAGTGTACCCGCCCCCAATGCTAGATTGGAGGTTATGGCGCAAGCCAACCCTTTTCAGGATCCGCTCCGCTTTGAGCGCCGTGTCCCCTCCTGCGCCGTTGTTATCTTCGGCGCCAATGGCGACCTGACCAAGCGGAAGCTTTTACCCTCCCTTTACCGCCTCGCATTCGAACGCCGCCTGCCCCAAGGCTTCGCCGTCGTCGGCATCTCCCGCACTGCCATGTCCGATGACGACTTCCGCGCCAAAATGCAGGCCTCCGTCAAGGAGTTCCTCGAAAACTCCCCCTTCGACCAGGCCCTCTGGGACGACTTCGCCCGCGGCCTGTTCTACATCTCCGGCGATGTCGCCGACGACGGCCTCTACCAGCGCCTCGCCGTCCGCCTCGATGAGATCGCCAAGGCCCGCCAGACCGCCGGCAACGCCCTGTTCTATCTCTCCACGCAGCCCTCCCACTACGGCCCCGCCGCCGGTGGCCTCGGCCGCGCCGGCCTCGCCCGCTCCGCCAATGGCGCCTGGCGCCGCCTCGTCGTCGAAAAGCCCTTCGGCCACGACCAGGAATCGGCCAAGGTCCTCGAAACCCAGCTCCACGAGTTCTTCGCCGAAGACCAGCTCTACCGCATCGATCACTACCTCGGCAAGGAGACGGTCCAGAACATCCTCGCCTTCCGCTTCGGCAACCCGATCTTCGAGCCGCTCTGGAACCGCCAGTACATCAACCACATCCAGATCACCGCCGCCGAATCGATCGGCGTCGAAGGCCGCGGCGGCTACTACCAGGAGGCCGGCGCCCTCCGCGACATGATCCAGAACCACCTGCTCCAGGTCCTGGCCACCGTCACCATGGAGCCCAGCGCCGTTTTCGAACCCACCGCCGTCCGCGACGAGCGCGCCAAGCTCCTCCGGTCGATCCGCGTCTACAAGCCCAACGAGGTCAACGAGCACGCCGTCGCCGGCCAGTACGGCCCCGCCCGCGTCGGCGGCAAGGACCTCCCCGGCTTCCGCGAAGAGCCCGGCGTCGACCCCAAAGCCATCACCGACACCTACGCCGCCGTGACCTTCGAGATCGAGAACTGGCGCTGGGCCGGCGTCCCCGTCTACGTCCGCACCGGCAAACGCATGCCCAAGCGGGTCACCGATATCGCCATCCGCTTCAACCCCGTCCCCCACTCGCTCTTCATGACCGAGGGCGCCGGCGGCGAAGCCATCGATACCGCCCGCCCCAACATGCTCATCCTCCGCATCCAGCCGGAAGAGGGCATTAGCCTCCGCTTCAGCTCCAAACAGCCCGGCGCCGGCATGAAGCTCCGCCCCGTCTCGATGGACTTCAATTACGGCACCTCGTTCGGCGGCCGCACCCCGACCGCCTATGAGACCCTGCTCGTCGACGCCATGGTCGGCGACGCCACGCTCTATACCCGCCAGGACATGGTCGAGGCCTCCTGGACCGCCGTCCAGCCTATCCTCGACGTCTGGAGCGAGTCGAAAGGCGACCACTTCCCCAACTACGCCGCCGGCACCTGGGGCCCGCAGGCCTCCGACGAGATGCTCGCCCGCCGCGGCCACGAATGGAGGGTGCCCTGATGCCGGCCGCCGTCGAAGAGATCCGCGCCGAGAAGCTCCTCAAGGAACTGGCCGGCGTCTGGAAGGAGCTCGACTCCCAGGACAGCAACTACGCCGTCGTCCGCGCCTGCATGCTCACCCTCCTGGTGGCCACCACCGGCGAAGGCGACGAACAGGACATCGCCGGCACCCTGGGCGAGCTGATGCACAGCCACCCCAGCCGCTACATCGTGCTGCGCCTGGTCGATAAGACCGCGCCCGAGTTCACCGCCCGCGTCTTCGCCCAGTGCCAGCTCGCCTTCGGCCGCCGCCAGCAGCTGTGCTGCGAGCAGATCGAGTTCACCGCCACCCGGGACCATATCCCCGACTTCTACGCCGTCGCCCTCGGCCTCACCGTCGCCGACCTCCCGGTGATGCTCTGGCTCCGCGACGCCCGGCTCCTCATGGACCCGGCCTTCCACACCGTGCTGCCGCTCGCCCTGCCGCTCGTCCTCGACTCGGCCGAGTTCGTCGACGCCCTCGCCGGCCTGGCCGAACTCGAACGCCGCCGCCTCGCCGGCTGGCGCGTCAAAGACCTGGCCTGGAGCCGCCTCACCGTCTGGCGCGAGACCGTCGCCCAGATGTTCGAGACCGGCCCATGCCGCAAACTGCTGCCCAAGATCGACCGCGTCGAGATCAAGGGCCGCTTCGGACCCACCGGCTCCGATGTCCAGTATCTCGCCGCCTGGCTCGCCCAGCGCCTCCCCGGCGCCACCATCCAGGCCTCCGGCTCCGGCGTCCAGCGCATCCGGCTCGTCGCCGGCGGCCAGCGCCTCGAGGTCAGCGACGCCGGCGAAGCCCTCGTCGCCACCAGCCTCGACGGCATGGTCACCCGCGTCCCGGACCCCGTCCGCTCCGACGCCGACCTGCTCGACGAAGAGTTGAGTATACTGGGCCCCGACCCGACCTACGACGCAACCCTCCGCGCTGTGGCGCGGCTATCCAACTGACAATGAACTTCCAGACCGTCCTTTGCGCGGACCAGCAAGCCGCCGCAGAAGCCTGCGGCCGGCAGATGCTCGAGATCCTCGCCGCCGCCCTCGCCGAACGCGACTCGGCCACCATCGCCGTCTCCGGCGGCACCACCCCGAAGCTGCTCTTTCAGTTCCTGGCCGGCAGCGGCTTCGACTGGTCCCGCGTCCACCTGTTCTGGGTCGACGAGCGCGCCGTCCCCCCGGGCGACCCGCAGAGCAACTACACCCTCGCCCACGACCACTGGCTCGACGCCGTCGGCTTCCCCGCCGCCAACGTCCACCGCATCCACGCCGAACTGCCCGTCTCCGACGCCGCCGAACGCTATGCAGACGAGATCCGCGGCCACTTCGACCTCGCCCCGGGCGAGTTCCCCGTTTTCGACATCGTCCAGCAAGGGGTCGGCGCCGACGTCCATACCGCCAGCCTCTTCCCCGGCGAGCCGCTCATCCTCGACCAGGCCGGCATCGCCGCCGCCGTCTACGTCGAGAAGCTCAAGGCCGCCCGCATCACCCTGCTGCCCGGCGTGCTCGCCCGCGCCCGCCATACCCTGATGCTGGTGACCGGCGAGGACAAGGCCCCCGCCATCCGGACCATCTGGCACGCCCCGGAGGCCCTGCTCGAACACCCCGCCCAGATGATCCGCCACTTCCAGGGCGCCGTCACCTGGTTCCTCGACCCGGGCGCCGCCGCGGGCCTCGAATAGCCCCGATGCGCCCCGCCTCCCTCCTCGCCCTCGCGCTCCTGCTCGCCGGCTGCGGCGCCCCGCCCCCGAAGCCCGCGCCCCCGCCGAAGAAGGCCCACGTCAAGATCCCCCCGCCCATCACCCGCCCGGGCTTCGGACGCGAGG
>CAYMTH010000661.1:0-613 GCA_964393235.1 uncultured Solibacteraceae bacterium
TACGACGAAGTGTTTCTGTTCGGGATCGCGACGAGCTACTTCGGGCGGGGGACGACGTCGAACGGGCAGCCGTATCCGGGGGACCGGCTGGCGGATCCGGAGTTGCGGGTGCTGACGCAGTTCATGAATGCGGGCGGGGGCCTGTTTGCGACGGGGGACCACGGGTCGCTGGGGCGGGCGCTGTGCCATGCGGTGCCGCGGGCGCGGAACATGCGTTTGTGGCAGAGCACTTCGGCGCAGGTGGCGGACGACCAGGTGAGCATGAGCGGGCCGCGGCGGAACGACACGAACCGGCTGGGGCACGACGGGGCGTCGCAGTTCAACGACCAGTCCGACGACATTCCGCAGCGGATTCAGCCGAAGATGTACAGCCGGCGGAACGGGCTGTTCCGGTACCTGTTCCCGCATCCGCTGCTGTGCGGGCCGCGGGGGGTGATCCGGGTGATGCCGGACCATCCGCACGAGGGGGAGTGTGTGGAGCCGTCGAATCCGAACCTGGCGTTGAACATCGGGGGCGCGTTGGGGCAGGAGTATCCGGCGTCGATCGACGCGGGGGCGCGGCCGCTGCCGGAGGTCATCTCGACGAACACGGTGCTGGCGGGGACGACGTCGA
>CAYMTH010000661.1:623-3496 GCA_964393235.1 uncultured Solibacteraceae bacterium
GGCGTACGACGGGCACCGGGGGGGGGTGGGGCGGGTGGGGACGGACGCGACGTGGCACCACTTTGTGAATATCAACCTGACGGGAGACGCGGGGGCGGGGGCGCTGGACCCGAAGCGGCAGGGGTTCCTGGCGAGCGCGGCGGGGCAGGCGCATTTTGAGGAGATCAAGGCGTACTACCGGAACCTGGCGGTGTGGATGGCGCCGCCGGCGCGGATCCGGTGCATGAACTCGCGGCTGGCGTGGGACCTGGTGTGGACGGACCGCGTGATGGAAGCGGTGCTTTCGACGCCGGACGTGCGGCTGGAGGCGCTGGACATCGGCGTGATCGCGCTGATCGGGCGGCATGCGCGGGACGTGCTGGGTCGGTATGCGGGGCAGTGCCAGAGCGTGCGGTTGGTGCTGGACCTGGTGCTGCAGCGGGCGATTCCGAAACTGATTCCGGAGATCGACCCGTGGATGCCGGAGCCGGAGCGGCTGGTGAAGGGTTTCGACGGGGTGCAGTGGTTCGACGCGTCGCCGGTGCTGGACATTGCGCTGGGCGGGGCTCTCGTCGCACTGCGGGAGGCGTTTCCGGAGCCGAGCGAGGAGCTGGCGGCGAAGCTGGAGCGGGAGAACCTGGAGGAGGTGCTGCAGAAGGGGGCGCTGGAGGGGCTGGAGCGCGGGTTCAAATCCGCGGTGACGGCCGCGAACCGGGTGCGGGCGGAGCTGAAGCTGGGGTAGGTTGAACCGGGGGAAGGGCCGGTTGGGTGGGGCCGGCCTTTTTCGTGGTGCGGGCTAAAGTCGCTCCCACTCGTCAGGGGTCATGTGCGCCTGTTGCAGGATGCTGCGCAATGTCCCAACCGAAAGCTCCTGCTTGCGGGGGACGATTGCGATATCAACGATGGACCCGACGCGGCGGACGCGTTGCCTGAGGGGCCTCGAAGTAGAATTCCAGCGCTTCCTTCAAATTGGAGAGGGCCTCCTCCTTCGTTTCGCCCTGGCTGGCGATATCGAGTTCCAGGCACTGCGCGATATACCAATCGCCTTCGCGCCAGACGCTCGCCGGGAATTGGCTTTCCATGTCCCCATCGTTCCATGTGGCTGCGGCCTGCGTATTCGTGGATTTCTAAAGTGCGGGAGGCTGGGTGGCGGGGTGTATCTGGAGACTGTTTGAGCGATAGATCCGACGCCTATCGCTCAGAATTGGCCGAATTGTGAGCGATAGAGTTTTGTCATAGTGGGGGTGGGGTAAGGGGCGGTGGCGCCCACGAAGTGCGCTACGCCAAGTCGATGCCTTGCCGCGCGGCTAGCGATGGGAATCCCTGCGGGAGCCGGTCCCGGAGCGGTGCGTGACCCTATTCCGCACTTTGCCCAAAGCCGGCTGTCCTTGCCGGATTCGAGTCGGCGGCCGGGATATGATGTTGCCCATGTCTGCTTCCTCGTCGTCTTCTTCCCCGGCGGTTGCCTTGCCTGCGCGCCCGTGGTGGCGGGCGGAGGACTGGGTGGTGGTGTGGATCGGGCTGCTGGCGCTGGCGGCGGTGCTGGCAGGGTATAAGCCGGCGTCGGTGGGCTTCAAATGGTCGAGCGCGGGGCAGATTCCGGGGCTGTTTTCGATAGGGCTGGTTTGGCTGGCGGGGTTCGGGTGGGCGCTGTCGGCCGCCGGGGCGGGGCTGCTGGGGGAACGGCTGGGGGCGTTTTCGGCGGGGTTTCCGGTGGTTTTTCTGTTGGGCACGCTGGCGCATCTGCTGGCGGGGAACGCGACGGTGAACGCGTGGGGAATCGAGTTTGTGATCTTCGCGCTGGCGATCGGGCTGGCGGTGTCGAACACGGTGGGGACGCCGTCGTGGCTGATGGCGGCGGTGCGGACCGAGTTCTATATCAAGACGGGCATTATCCTGATGGGCGCCACGATTCTGTTCCGGGAGATTCTGCAGGCGGGGGTGCTGGGGATGGTGCAGTCGGTGCTGGTGGTGGCGGTGGTTTGGTATTTCAGTTTCTGGCTGGCGAAGCGGATGCGGCTGGACGACGAGTTCGCGGCGATGCTGTCGACGGCGGTGTCGATTTGCGGGGTGTCGGCGGCGATCGCGGCGTGCGGGGCGATTCAGGGCGACCGGCGGCGGCTGAGCTACGTGACGTCGATCGTGCTGATCGTGGCGGTGCCGATGATCGTGATCCAGCCGTGGATTATCAAGACGTTCGGGATCCCGGACGCGGTGGCGGGGGCGTGGCTGGGCGGGACGCTGGACACGACGGGATCGGTGGTGGCGGCGGGGGAGTTGATCAGCGAGACGGCGACGAAGGTGGGGACGATCGTGAAGTTTTCGCAGAACGTGTTGATCGGGGTGGCGGCGTTTGCGCTGTCGGTGTGGTGGAGCGCGCGGAACTCGAAGAGCGCGGAGGCGGGCGTGATCTGGGAGCGGTTTCCGAAGTTCGTGCTGGGGTTCGTGGGGGCGTCGCTGTTCTTCTCGTTCGGGATGGACGGGGCGGTGGCGGCGAAGGCGAAGCCGGCGATTACGAGCCTGCGGAATATGTGGTTCGGGATGGCGTTTGTGTCGATCGGGCTGGAGACGCGGTTTACGGATTTGCTGACGACGGAGGAGGGGCGGCCGTTCTGGAGTTTTCTGGGGGCGCAGGCGTTCAATTTGGTGTGGACGCTGGTGCTGGCGTGGTTGATCTTTGGGGGCGTGTTGGTGGAGGCGCCGAAATTGTAAGTCGGAGTGGTATGCTCTAGCGCAGCTATGAGCAACATTCTGGTGACTGGATGCAGTACGGGAATCGGGTTTGTGACCGCGCTGGAGTTGGCGCGGGCGGGGCACCGCGTCTACGCCACGATGCGGAACCCGGGCGGGGCGCCGCGGCTGGGCGAGATGGCGGCGGCGGAGGGGTTGCCGAT
>CAYMTH010000662.1:0-3491 GCA_964393235.1 uncultured Solibacteraceae bacterium
GCCCAGCGCCAGCGCCAGGTCCCCCCGCGCCGCCACCGTCGAAACGCCCTCGGTTAATTCCACCTGCGGCCGCCGCCGCAACCGGTCCCGGCACTCGTTCCACGCCACCCGGTACAGCCACGGCTCCACCGCCCGGTCTTCGTCCAGACTTCCCAACGATCGATACAGCTTCCAGAACACATCCTGCGCCGCCTCCTCCGCCTCGCCGCCCGCGCCCAGTAGCCGCGCGCACAAGCCGAGCACCGCCCGCTCGTGCCGCCGCATCAACTCCTCGAACGCCCGCTCGTCGCCGGCCCGCGCGCGCAGGATCAACCCTCGCGCTTCCATCCGCACCTCCGCAAGCCGAATTGTCGCTGGCGTCACGCTCATCGCTGCTCACATCCATATACGCCGCCAACCCCGCAAACGTTGATACGATCTTCCAAAGCACCATGCGGAAAACGGGATTTTTCTTTCTTCTTTCGGCCCTCGCCGCGGCCGCGCAGTCCGTCGCCTTCTCCGGCGCGCACTCGCAATCCATCACCCTCCAGGCCGGCCAGACCATCGAAGTCTACGCCGGCCTTCCCTCCCCCTCCGAACTCCCGCCCAACGCCCGCATCGCCGTCGAATTCCCCGGTTTCCGCAAAATCCTCCACGCCTTCGACCCCGATTTCTTCCTCCTATTCCGCGCCCACAAGGCCGGCCCCTACACCCTCAAACTCACCAAGGTCGAAAACGAAGAGCCTCTCTTCAACAAGCCCCGCTGGCGCGAAAACGGCACCATCGAAAAAATCACCCCCTTCCCCAAACTCACCCCCTGGCCCGCCGGTAAATCGGTCCAACTCCGCGCCTGGCTGAAGCCCGTCAACCCCGGCCCCTCCGCCCGCGGCATGGTCCTCGAAGCCGAGCCCAACGACACCATCGCCCAAGCCCAGCCCATCGCCCTCGGCGCCTCCAACCAGGACGAAACCCTCCACATCACCGGCTCCGCCGACGACGCCGAATACTTCGACAACGGCGCCGCCGGCCACTCCGGCATCGACTACTTCCGCATCGAATACAAAGGCGCCGCCCCCCGCCTCTTCACCGCCAATCTCGGCCTCCCCGACCCCTTCGTCGTCGCCCAGTTGCTCTTCTACACCCCCGACGGCAAAGAGTACCGCGAAGGCGCCAACCCCAACGAACGCGTCCACCAGCAGACCGAAGGCCACCGCACCGCCATGTCCCGCATCCTCCAGCCCGGCGGTGTCTATATCCTCAAGGTCGAATCCAACTCCCCCGGCTACGACGTCGAGCTCCGCCTCCGTCGTCCCGCGCCCTACACGAACCCCCAGGACGCCATCCGCCAGGCCATGTACGATCACTTGGGCCAGGTCGACGCCTGGCTCCTCAACCGCCCCCGCGGCGCCGCCGTCGACCGCCGCATCCGCGACACCGGCTCCCTGCTCGGCTCCCACTGCATGAGCTGCCACACCCAGTCCGGCGTCTGGGGCCCCTCCGGCCCGCTCAAGTACGGCTACCGCATCGAGAACATGGTCAACTACCGCCATCTCGCCAACCTCGCCTATGAGTCGATGCGCCCCACCAACGTCCTCGCCGAAGCCGCCAACAACACCTCCCTTGCCCCGCTCGACCTCGGCGACGGCCCGGCCGGCACCCGCGTCGCCGGCTTCAACGTCACCACCCTCGAAGCCCTCATCCCCCCGCGCCGCCTCCACTCCACCCAGCAGATCCGCGCCGCCAACTTCGTCCTCCAGTCCGCCGACCCCTCCGGCATCAACGCCGCCGGCCCCGGCTCCAACATCGGCCAGGCCCTCGTCTACCGCTTCGCCGGCGCCATCCTCCGCCGCGCGTACGAACAGACCGGCAACCCCAAATACCTCGACGCCCTCGACGAAAAAGCCCGCCTCGCCCTCAAGATCAAGCCCCGCTTCTCCGACGACATGTCGAATCGCATTCTCTTCTTCAAGGAGGTGTACATCGACCACGGCGACGACTCCGACGAATCGAAGGCCTTCCGCAACCAGATCGCCACCCAACTCGCCGAAGACCTCCAGCGCCTCCGCGACCTCCAGCGCCCCAACGGCCTCTGGCAGTTCGACCCCGGCACCCTCGCCAACGGCCGCTGGTCGCCCAAGATCGACGACAAGGACCAGGACCCCGCCCCCACCGCCCTCGCCATCATGGCCCTCCGCGCCAGGGGCGCCACGAGGGAGGCTCCGCCAATCGCCCGCGCCCTCCACGCCGTGGTCCAGCAACAGGCCCCCTTCGGCCGCTGGAACGAACACGCCCTCACCGGCTTCGTCACCACCGCCTACACCCTCCAGGCCCTCGCCCGCCTCTACCCCGCCAACGATCCCAAGCCCGCCCGCGCCGACTTCGCCGCGAAACCCAACGAGTCCCTCGCCGACACCGTCGCCCGCCTCCGCGCCCTCGCCCAAACCGACAACAAGGACTTCCTCGACCTCGCCCTCGCCGGCGCCAAACACCCCAGCCCCCTCGCCCGCTACTGGGCCCACATCGCCCTCGGCGCCATCCACGACGACCGCGGCGTCGACGCCCAGATCGCCGGCCTCTCCGACCCCGTCAAGATGGTCCGCGAAGCCGCCCGCTGGGGCCTCCGCCAAACCCTCCTCGACGACAAAGGCTGGGACCAGCTCTTCCCTGCCCTCGCCTCCGCCTCCGATCTCACCCGCGAATGGGCCGCCGGCGCCCTCGTCATGCGCGCCGACGCCGTCATGCCCCGCTCCGCCGTCGGCTGGCCCCGCTTGACGAACCTCTTCCGCCAGCTCATCCTCAACGATCCCCACCCCGCCGCCCGCGCCTGGGCCACCCGCGCCGCCTGGAACTGGTGGGTCTGGAATCCGCCCGTCCGCCTCTCGCTCAACGAAACCTTCCTCGACATGCTCGAAAAACCCGAGCCCTCCGCGCTGGCCGAAAACGCCAAGCGCTACCAGACCGAGGCCCTCTTCATCGCCAACGGCCAGCGCGCCAACGGCAGCAAGGAACACCAGTACCCCGAGCTGACCAAACTCTTCGACGCCCTCTCCAAACGCGTCGACCGCAACAATCCCCTCCTCACCAACCGCATCGTCCACATCGCCGCCACGTTCTACAACCAGGCCGGCGGCGACGGCGGCCCCGGCCAGATGGGCTACGTCACGCCCAAATCGAGCGAGGCCATCGGCAAGGCCGTCTTCGCCTACTGGGAAGGCCTCCGCCCCGATTCCCCCAAGGACGCCCTCAAGCTCGCCCTGGAAGCCGCCGCCAACATCGTCCACGAGCCGCTGCAAAAGAAACTCCTCGACTACTCCACCAACGGCCCGCAGGAGTTCCGCACCCTCGCCGCCACCTCCCTCGCCGACCCGCGCGTCATCACCCTCAACGCCGCCCAGGAGTTCGTCGAACCGCTCATGGAACAGGTGACCCGCGGCGCCACCGAACCAGAACGCCGCGCCGAACTCGTCAACCCCATCCTCAAGCTCTTCACCCGCGCCCGCTGGAACATGCCG
>CAYMTH010000663.1:0-2357 GCA_964393235.1 uncultured Solibacteraceae bacterium
GAAGTTCGCGATGGTGGACATCGACGCGCTGTTCGTGCCGGGGCCGGGGTATGCGGCGATTGCGGCGCGGGTGGAGAAGATGACCGGGATTCCGGCGATGCACTTGCGGCTGGGGGCGACGCACACGCACGCGGGGCCGGTGGTGAGCGTGGTGCGCGGGCCGCTGGGCGTCGATTTCTCACAGTATCAGGAAGCGCAGAAGCGCTACGAGGCGATGGTGGCGGACAAGATCGTCGGGGCGATCGTCGAAGCGCACCGGAACCTGCGGCCGGCGCACGCCTACGGGGCGCGCGGCACGGGCACGATCAACATCAACCGGCGGGTGCGGGCGAAAGAAGGCCTGCCGGCGGCGGTGGGCCGAAATCCGGACGGGTTCGTGGACCGCGAACTGGTGGTGATTCGCATCGACGGCGCCGATGGGAAGCCGATGGCCGTGCTGGTGAATTTCCAGTGCCACGGGACGGTGCTGGCGTACGAGAACAAGTTCTTTTCGCCGGACTGGATCGGGCCGATGCGGAAGGCGGTGGAGACGGCGATGCCGGGGGCGATCTGCCTGTTTTTCCAGGGCGCGGCGGGCAATCAGGGCCCGATCGAAGGGTTCACGGGCGACCTCGACGTGCCGAAGCGGCTGGGTTCGATTCTGGGCTACCAGGCGGCGGCGCTGGCGCTGGGGATCGAGACCGTGGTGCGGGAGCCGAAGTTCGAAGGGTTTGTGGAATCGACGGCGTTCCAGGCCAAACAGCACTGGCGGGTTTCCGGGCCGCGGGACGCGACGATGAAGTTCACGACGAAGGTGCTGGAACTGCCGCCGCGGCAGTACACGCCGAAGGAGATCGACGAGATGGCGACGCTGGTGGCGGGGGCGGAGAAGAAAGTGGCGGCGGCGAAGGCGGGCGGGGACGCGTGGGAGATTCACCAGGCGGAGGCGCGGCTGCGGCGGTTCAACGACCTGCTGACGCAATGGAAGAAGCCGCACGACCCGACGCCGGTGAAAGTGCGGGCGCAGGTGATGCGGCTGGGGGACATGGCGATCGTGTCGATGCCGGGCGAGCCGTTCGCGGAGATCGGCGTGGCGGTGAAGAAGGCGTCGCCGTTCGCGATCACGATGTTCTGCGGGTATTCGAGCGGCGAGGGCGGGGATTACATGCCGATCGCGACCGAGTACGAGCTGGGCGGGGATGAGGTGCAGCGGACGCCGTACGGGGTGGGGGCGGCGGAGAAGCTGGTGCGGGAAGTGGTGGATATGTACCGCGAGGTGCGGTAGCCGGTAGGGCGGCTACCGCTTTCGCAGGTGGGCGCCGAGGCCCACGAGAGCGGCGCCGAGGGCGACCATAACGATCGAACCCGGTTCCGGGACCGGCGCGGCGGCCGCCGCCGCATTGGCGGACGCGAGGGCCAGGTAGTCGATGCGGAAGACGGCGTCATCGAAATCGCCGAGGCGCGGGGTGCTGGTGGCGCCCTGGTAGACGTAGGAGAGTTCGCCGGGGGCGAAGTCGAGTTCGAGGCCGATCAGCCAGGAGTTGGCGTCGATCTTGAAGGCGGCCATCCAGGCGGGTTCATTGGCGTTGCCCTGGGCGCCGCTGAGTGTGGTGCGGGTTCCGGCGGTGTAGTAGACGCCGAAGTTCGTGGACGCGAGGTTGAGTTCCTGATTGACCCAGCGGACGTCGCCGGCCCGGGCCGGATTGGCGAGGGCCGGATTGGTGTTGTAGAGGCTGCGTCGCTGCGTGGGGTTATCGAGGGAATAGAGCCGCAGGATGCCCTGGGCGGGCGCGACGAGGAGCGTTGTCGACCAGCGCGAGGTGAGTTCGCTCTGGAAAAAGAAGCTGGGCAGCGGCAGCGCCAGGCCGTTGGAGTAGTAGGGGAGGACGCGGCCGAAGCTATTGACGATGTAGTTGCCGATGCCGCCATCGGTATCGGTGGACGGGTTGTCCCAGAAGGGTTTGCCATCCTGATTGAGGTTGGCGAGCGACCAGGTTGCGTAGACGCCGAGGTCGCTGTTGGTCAGCACGGGACCGGCGGCGCAGGTAAAGGTGGCGACGGCGCCGGTGAGGAGAATCCGCGCGAGGGCGGCGATGGAACGAGTGAACACGAGGGGGCTCCTTTGCATGAGATTGCAAGAGGCCAAAGCACATTGTCGCACCCACAATTTACAGACAAGCGTGGAGAGTTGATGACTTTTGACTACGTAACAAGTAATCCTCCGTTTTCACTGAGCAACTGGCAATCAGGTTTTAACAAATGAGTTATGCCGGCTGGCACATCGAGAAACTGAGATTGACAGGCGATCAAGAAAAAGAAACCTGTCTTTCCTTTGGGCCGGGTCTGTCTTTAGTATACGGTGCATCAAATACAGGAAA
>CAYMTH010000663.1:2367-3491 GCA_964393235.1 uncultured Solibacteraceae bacterium
CGCGCGAGGGCGGAGAGGGAACGAGTGAACACAAGGGGGCTCCTTTGCATGGATTTGCAGTTGCGTTGGCGGAATTTGGCGGCGGTTACGGGAGGAACTTGGGAAGCGGCGTTCCGCCGTTGCGGCCGGTCGGGGGCAGCACCATGAAGCGGTCGGCGAGAACCATGCCGCCATCGAGGGACTGCACGTTGAGCGGGTCGTGCCCGTGCGGGATGCGGAGTTCGGGGTGGTCGAACGGCGCTTTGCGGAAGCGGACCCGTTCGTCTGTGAGGGCGAGAAGGAAGGCGACGAGGTCTTCGCGCTCGGCCGGCGTGAGGTTGAGCGGCGCCATTTCGGGGGAGATGGCGGGGTTGCGGGCGCCGGGGAAGTCGCCGCCGCGGTTATAGAAGTCGATGACCTGTCGCAGCGTCAACTGGCCACCATTGTGGAAGTAGGGCGCGGTCAGTTCGATATTGCGGAGGGTGGGCGTTTTGAAGGCGCCCAGAACGGCAACAGGTACGGAGGGGTGGATGGGGCCGGCCGGGATGCCCAGCAGGTCGATGAGCGGCGGCGGCGCCGAGGCGTTGAACGCCGGCAACTGGAAGAGGCGGGAGAAGCTGAGGGGGAGGCCGGAAGGTGCCTTCCCGCCAAGGCCGACATCTTCGCACGCGGTGACATTCGGGCAGGGGCGGACGCCGATGTTGTAAAAGCCGATGTCGTAGATGCCGGTACCACCGCGGAGGGGCATGCGTTCGGTCGGTCCGAGGCGGACGCGGGACACGGCAGCGGACGTAAACTCGGTACCGGCATGGCAGCCGGAGCAGTTTGCTTTGCCGAAGAAGAGCGCCGTACCGCGGAGCTGGGCCTCGGTCATCGCGGCCGGATCGCCGGCGACGTAACGGTCGAACGGCGTATCGTCACTGCGGAGGGTGGCCTCATACATCTGCACGGCGAGACCGAAAAAGAGGCTGAAGTTGTACTCCATCAGGTTGTACTCGTCGGGGCCATCGACCGGCTCCAGCGCGCCCATGACCACGGGGACGCCGTCGGCGCCGATGCGGACGCCGCGGGAAGAGGACCACCATTCGGGGCGGAAGGCCCGGGTAATGAGGGTGCGGTAGCTGACGGCGAGACCGGTGACGGGG
>CAYMTH010000664.1:0-3490 GCA_964393235.1 uncultured Solibacteraceae bacterium
GTGGGCGGGGGCGCCCGGGGGGTGTCCTTAGACTGGCACCGCTGGGCGGCCGTGCGGACGGTTGCGGCGGCGCTGGCGGGGACGGTTGGGGTGTGCGGCGGGAGGGGGTGGTTTGTCGCGCGGGGACAGGCTGAAGCCTTTCCCCGACGGGAGGGGTTGGGTTGCGGGGGGATGGGGGTGGAATGCGGTAGCGGAGCCAGCCTCGCGTTGTCATGGGCGGGGACGCCATGTGGGGGTCTCCCTGGACTGGAACCGCTGGGTGGCTGTAGTGCAGCGTTGATTACGCCAGCATCTGCTTCACTACGTTGCCACCGAGGTCGGTAAGGCGGTAGTCGCGGCCCATGTGACGGTACGTCAGCTTCAGATGATCCATGCCGAGACAATGCAACATCGTCGCCTGGAGATCGTGGACGTGTACCTTGTCCCTCGTGATCGTGAAACCGAGATCGTCCGTTTCCCCAATCGTCTGGCCACCCTTGATCCCACCACCAGCCAGCCACATCGAATAGCCGGTCGGGTGGTGATCTCGACCCGCATTCTCGGGGTCGGAGGTGTTGCGGATCTCACAGATCGGCGTGCGGCCGAATTCCCCGCCCCACACGACGAGGGTCGAATCGAGGAGGCCACGGCGCTTGAGGTCCTTGATCAGGGCAGACGCCCCGCGGTCCGTCTGGTCGCACTTCTCCTTCAACTTCTTGTTCAGATTCGTGTGCGTATCCCAGCTGGCATCCATCATCAGCACGAACCGCACACCACGCTCGACCAGGCGGCGGGCGAGCAGGGCGTTCGTCCCGAACTGGTTCGTCGGCTCCTTGCCGATGCCGTACATCTCGAGCGTCTCCTTGGACTCGTTCGAGAAGTCGAGAAGCTCGGGCGCACTCATCTGCATGCGGAACGCCAATTCATAGCTCTGAATGCGGGCCGCGATCTCGGGGTCGCCCTGCTGGCGGAGACGCTCCTCGTTCAACTCCTTGATGGCGTCGAGCGAGACGCGCTGCGTCGTCTTCGAGATGCCTTCGGGATTCGACAGATACAAAATCGGGTCGCCGGAGTTGCGGAAAATCGTCCCCTGATACGTCGACGGCAGAAAGCCGCTCATGAAGTTCGACGCGCCACCCGACGTTCCGGCGCCGCTCGAGAGTGCGACGAAGCCGGGGAGGTTCTGGGACTCGCTCCCTAAGCCATAGGTCACCCAGGCGCCCGCGGTCGGGCGGCCGAACTGGATGGAGCCGGTGAAGAGCATCAGCTGGCCGGGATGGTGGTTCACCGCGTCCGTATGCATGGAACGGACGACGCAGATATCGTCAGCCACCTCCTGCAGGCCGGGCAGGTAGTCCGAGATCATGAGGCCGCTCTGGCCGCAGGGCTTGAAGACACGCGGGCTGGCGAGGGCCGCCGCGTTGGGCTTGGTGAAGGCCAGCTTCAGATCCTTCGTGAACTCGGGCGGGAGCGGCTTGCCGTTGTGCTTCAGGAGCGCCGGCTTGGGATCGAAGAGATCCATCTGGCTGGGGCCGCCCTCCATGAACATGAAGATCACGCTCTTGGCCTTGGGCGCGAAATGGGGCGGCTTGGGGGCCAGGGGGTTGGGCGCGGCGGCGCCGTGGAGAAGGTCGTTGAGCGCCATCCCGCCGATGCCATAGGCGAAAGTATCGAGAAAGTTGCGGCGTGAAAAGTTCATGATGGCTACTCCCGGTTGATGAATTCGTCGAGGTTGAAGAGGACGCGAGCGACGCCGGCCCAGGCGGACTGGGTGAGCCCTTCGCCCTGGCGGCCTTCGGAGCGGAGCACGTCGGTCTGCTTGTCGACGTAGCGGGCGAGGGCCTGGCGCTCGGTCTCCGATGGCGGGCGGCCGAGGGCGTCGGTGAACATGCGCGCTAGGCGGTCGCCGGTGGAGGGCGACTCGGCGAGGGCGCGGACGGCGAAGGCGTTTGACGCTTCGACGAAGACGGGGTCGTTCAAGAGATTGAGGGCCTGGAGGGGCGTGTTCGACGGGCGGCGGCGGGAGCAGGCGACGTTGGAATCGGGCGCGTCGAAGTTCACCAGGAGGGGGTAGGGCGTGGTGCGCTGATAGTGGATGTAGAGGCCGCGGCGGTAGGCTTCCTTGCCGAACGTTTCGCGCCACTTGGAGCCGCCGTAGGCGAGTTCGCCGACGCCTTTCGGCAGGAAGGGCATGACGGACTTGCCGCCGACTTCGGGGTTGAGGATGCCGGCGATCTGGAGGGCCGTATCGCGGATGAGTTCGGCCGGGAGGCGGAGGCGGGACTGGCGGGAGAGGAGCGTGTTGTCGGCGTCCTTTTCGGCGGCGTCGGGACGGTACTTCGACGACTGGCGGTAGGTGGCCGACATCACGATCTGCTTATGGAGGCGCTTGACGTTCCAGCCGCTTTCGACGAAATCCGCGGTGAGGTACTCGAGGAGTTCGGGGTGGGAGGGCTTTTCGCCGGTGGCGCCGAAGTCCTCGGAGGTGCGGACGATGCCGCGGCCGAAGAACTCCTGCCAGGCGCGGTTGACGGTGACGCGCGCGGTGAGCGGGTTGTCGCGGGAGACGAGCCAGCGGGCGAAGGCGAGGCGGGTGGGTTCGCCTTCGGCGATCTGCATGGGGGGAAGGACGGCGGGCGTGCCGGGCTTCACTTCGATGCCGAGCGCCTTGTAGTCACCGCGGATAGTGATGTGGGTTTTGGGTTTGTCGGGGTGCGCGCCGATGGTGTAGGCCTGGGTGAGGAAGGGCATCGACTTCTTGAGGTCCATCAGCTTGGCGCGGAGCTCCTTGAACTTTACCTGGAGCTCTTTGTCGCGGCCGTACTCGGGGCCGGGGTTGGCGATGAAGTAGTCGGCGAGGATGTCGCGTTCGCGCTCGGTGCGGGCGGCGGGGGAGTTGTGGGGGACGCGCATGGCGTGATCGACCATGGCGGACATGGAGGGGAGCCAGAAGTCGAATTCGGGGTCCTTGCCGGGGTTGGCGAAGGCGGCGCGCATTTTGTCTTCCCAGCGGGCCTGGAGTTCGGGGATTTTGTATTCGGCGAGGAGCTTGTCGCGGTCGCGGCGGTAGGCGGGGAGCGCCTTGAGGTAGGGGCCCATTTCGCCGGGCATGGGGGCGTCGATGTCGACGTCGTCGGCTTCGTTGAAGAAGGCGAAGAGCTGGTAGAACTCGCGCTGGGAGAAGGGGTCGTACTTGTGGTCGTGGCACTGGGCGCAGCCGGTGGTGAGGCCGAGCCAGGTGGTGCCGACTGTGTTGGTGCGGTTGATCAGCTGTTCGTAGCGGGCTTCGGCGCGGTCGACGCCGGCTTCGCGGTTGGTGAGGACGTTGCGGTGGAAGCCGGTGGCGACGCGGTCGTCGGTGGAGGCGTTGGGGAGGAGGTCGCCGGCGATCTGGGCGATGGTGAAGCGATCGAACGGCATGTTGGCGTTGAGGGCGTCGATGACCCACTGGCGGTAGCGCCAGGCGTGGGGGCGGACGTTGTCCTTTTCGTAGCCGTCGGAGTCGGCGTAG
>CAYMTH010000665.1:0-3487 GCA_964393235.1 uncultured Solibacteraceae bacterium
GTACTTCGGCCGGTTCCACACCAGCTGATAGTCCCAATCCCGTCCGTAGCCCGTATCCGTGCCGGTGTGCCACTTGCCGATCTGCGCCGTGAAATACCCGGCCTTCCGGAACTCCTGCGGCCAGAACGGGCACTTCGCCGGGTCGTAGACGCACCCCGGATACGGCCCCTCCATCCGCATCGACTCCACGCCGAACTGGTAATGCCCCGTCAGCAGCGCCGCCCGCGACGGCATGCACCACGTCCCGATATAGGCCGTCGTAAACCGCACGCCCTCCTTCGCTAGTGCGTCGATGTTCGGCGTCTTCACCCACGGGTAGGCCTCCGGATAACAGCTCACCGTGCGGTAGGAATGGTCGTCCGTATAAATGAAGAGGATGTTCGGGCGTTTGCTCTGCGCCGGCGCCGGCGCGGCCAGCGCTCCGGCCAGCAGGCCAAACATCTCGCGGCGGGAGGGACGGGGTGTCTTCATACGCTGGCCGCGATATTATCAGATTCCATGTGGCCGCCCCTTGATCACGTCTTCGACGATCTGTTCCGCCTCTCGATCGCCTACGTCCTCGCCCTTCCCATCGGCTGGAACCGCGAACGCGAGGCCCGTTCGGCCGGCCTCCGCACCTTCCCCATCGTCGCCATCGCCAGTTGCGGCCTGGCCATGGTCGGCATGAGCTTTTCCAATCCCACCTCCGACGCCATGTCCCGCATCCTGCAGGGCCTCGTCACCGGCATCGGCTTCGTCGGCGGCGGCGCCATCCTCCGCGCCAAGCACTCCGTCTCCGGCACCTCCACCGCCGCCAGCGTCTGGAACGTCGGCATCATGGGCTCCGCCGTCGGTTTCGGCTACTGGCACATCGCCGTCGTCCTCAGCGTCGTCAACTTCCTCACCCTCCAGTACCTCACCCCCATCAAGCGCGAAATCCAGGCCGAAGTCGAACGCGAACTCGAACAGGAAAAGGGCAGGGACGGCGACGCCGTCGTCGACGATTAGTGATAGCATTTCACCCGATGCGCCCTCTCCTCCCCGTCCCGTTCCTCCTCCTGGCCGCCTGCGCCGAAAAGCCCGCCGTGCCGCCCCCCGCGCCCGCCGCCGACTCCGGCCCCGAGGTCTCCATCGCCACCTCCGTCGCCTTCACCGAAGGCCCCGCCGCCGGCCCCGACGGCCTCATCTACTTCACCGACGTCGCCAACAACCGCATCCTCCGCTTCAACCCCGCCACCAAAAAGCACGAGGTCTTCCGCGCCGATTCCAACCGCGCCAACGGCCTTCTGTTCGACGCCGAAGGCCGGCTCATCGCCTGCGAGGGCTCCGACGGCGAACGCAACCAGCCCCGCGTCACCCGCACCGATCTCAAGACCGGCAAGGTCGAAGAGATCGCCACGAAGTTCGAAGGCCAGCTCTTCAACGCCCCCAACGACGTCACCATCGATTCCAAAGGTCGCCTCTACTTCACCGACCCCGCCCCCGACGCGACCTCCCCCGCCTCGAAGGCCAAAGGCGCCACCGGCGTCCCCGGCGTCTACCGCATCGACCCCGACGGCAAGATCACCCGCCTCCTCACCGCCCCCGCCACCGAATGGCCCAACGGCCTCGTCGTCTCTCCCGACGACAAGACCCTCTACCTCGTCGAAGCCAACAAGGTCGAGGGCGGCACCCGCGCCATCCGCGCCTTCGATCTCTCCCCCGAAGGCACGCTTTCCAACCCCCGCGTCCACTACAACTTCTACCCCGGCCGCTCCGCCGACGGCCTCGCCATCGACGCCGAAGGCAATCTCTACGCCGCCGCCGGCCTCCACCGCCTCCGGGGCACCAGGGAAACGCTCGATACCAAATGCGGCGTCCACGTCATCTCGCCCGCCGGCAAGCTCGTCCGCTTCCTCCCCGTCCCCGAGGACACCATCACCAACACCGCCTTCGGCGGCCCGGACTTGAAGACGCTCTACATCACCGCCGGCAAGACGCTGTTCCAGGTCCCGAACCCCGTCGCCGGGCTCAACCGCTAGCTACCGCAGCGGTTTGTAGGTTTCCCAGCCGCCGTCGCCCGTCTGTAACTGCAGCCCCGCTGAGTCCTTGTACTGCGGATGCTCGCCGATGGTGAACCGCCGCGCGTGCGCGGCCGGCGTGGCCTTCTGCGCGAGCGCCGGCGTCTGCCCCCGCGGTCCCTTGCCTTCGGCGATCGACTGCGGCTTAAACTGAATCGCCCCGTTCGCCACCGCCCACGTCCCCTTTTCCACCACCATCGACCGTTCACTCCGGTTGAAGCTCTCCGCGTCGAGCGTGAACACGTACGTCCCGTTGGCCGCGAAATCGAACGTGTACGAGTTGCGGAACTGGTTCATCGCCGCCACCGGATCGTGCTCCCACTGCTTGCTGAACGGGTTGTAGCGCGTCGCCAGCTGCGACGCGATCACGCGCTGCCATCGGCCCACCGGCGAGTTGCCGCTCACCGTCACCGGAGCGCCGGGCGCGGGCGCCGGCGCGGCGGGCGCCGCCCCATTCAACTGAATGGTCGCCGTCAGGTTGATCGCGTCCTGCTTGCACGCCTGAAACGCCTCGTCGTTCGGCGCGTTGAACAGCACCCCAACGTAGCGGTCCCCGGACCGGATCACGAACAGCGAGTTGATCGCCTTGTTCCCGTTGCCGTCGACCGACTCGGCGATCCCGAGCATGCTCCCCGGCACGTGCTTGTAGTCGACCGGCGCGACCTTCTCGGTCGGCTTGAACGACGCCAGCACCACGGCCTTCCACTCCGTATCGAAGTCCGCCGCCGCCGTCCCGCGCGACCGCTGCGCCTGGTAGATCACGATCTGGCAGTAATACTTCCGCCCCTGGTTGATCTTGTTGAAGATCACCGACGCCGGTTTCGTCTCGACCGTGTATCCCGGCGGCGGCTGGTAACGGTAGGCGTCGAACGAAGCCGTCTGCCCCCAAAGCCCCACACCCGCCAGTATTGCCGCGATCGCTTTCCCTGCCATATTCCCTGATCTTACCGCCTGCGCCCCGGTTAGGTCTCCAGGTTGTAGCCCTCTTCGCCGTGGATCGCCAGGTCCATGCCCTGCGTCTCCTCGTGCGCTTCCATCCGCAGGCCGCCCGTCGCCAGCGCCGTCAATTTCAACGCCACCCAGCTGCCGGCCACTGCGATCCCGATCGCGATCGCCGCGCCGGCCGCCTGCTGGCCCAACTGCCCCAGGTTCCCGTTCGGCATCCGGATCGCCTCATTCACCGCCGGGTTCGCCAGCACGCCGGTCAACAGCGCGCCCAGAATCCCGCCGATCCCGTGTACGCCGAACGCGTCCAGCGAATCGTCGTAGCCCAGCTTCTGCTTCACCACCACCACCATGTAGAAACAGATCAGCCCGCCGGCGACCCCGAAGATCGCCCCCGCGAACGGCGTCACGAAGCCCGCCCCCTGCGTCACCGTCGCCAGGCCGGCCACGGCGCCGGAGATCGCCCCGAGCGCGCTCGGCCGCCCCGCGTGCCACTTCTCGGC
>CAYMTH010000666.1:0-3480 GCA_964393235.1 uncultured Solibacteraceae bacterium
GCCTTGGTGCGCGAGTTGAAGGCGCGGCGGAGCTCTTCGCGGTCGAAGGTCCAGTCGGGGGCCTGGAGGGTAACGATGCGGCGGACGCCGCCGCAGAGCTGGAGATCGGGGTGGTAGTTCTCGTAGTAGGGCTCGAAGACGATGACCTCGTCGCCGGCGTTGACGGTGGCGAGGAGGGCGGCGACCATGCCCTCGGTGGCGCCGCAGACGACGGTGATTTCGCGGGCGGGGTCGAGGTCGATGTTGTAGGTCTGCTTGTACTTGAAGGCGATGGCGTCGCGCAGGGGCGGGATGCCCCAGGTGATCGGGTACTGATTGAAATCGGCGGCGACGGCCTCGGCGGCGGCCTCCTTGAGGAAGGCGGGGGCGGCGAAATCGGGGAAGCCCTGAGCGAGGTTGACGGCCTTGGCGGCGACGGCGAGGCGGGTCATCTCGCGGATGACGGACTCGGTAAACTCAGCGGTTCTTTCGCTTCGGAAGCGGCTTCGCGGCTGCGGCGACGCGAGCAGGCTTTGGGGCAGGCTCATTCGTCGAGTTTACCGAAGGCAGTTTGCCTTCGTACAGCCGGCGGTAGACGTTGGCGTTGCGGAGGACGCTCTGGACGTACTCGCGGGTTTCGTCGAAGGGGATGGTCTCGATGAACTCGGCCTGTTCGGTGAACTCGGCGAAGGTGCGCCATTTCTTCACGCGGCTGCCGCCGCCGTTGTAGGCAGCGAGGACGTCTTCCCAGCGGCCGCTGTAGGCGCGGAGGAGTGTTTTCAGGTAGAAGGTGCCGAGGCGGAGGTTGACGGCGGGGTCGAAGAGCATCGGCGTGCGGAAGCCACGGAGGCCGACGCGGCGGCTCAATTCGCGGCCGGTGGAGGGGAGGATTTGGGTGAGTCCGTAGGCGTTGGCGCGGCTGACGACCTTGGGGTTGAACTCGGACTCCTGGCGGATGAGGCCGGCGACGATGAAGGGGTCGACGTCGTGTTCGTGGGCGAATTTCTGCAGGCTCGACTGGAAGGGCATGGGGAAGGCGAGGCGCCAGAAGCGCTCGCCGGCGGCCTCCCACGGGAAGAACATGTAGCCGGGGAGGAGCCCTTTGATGTAGCGGACGCCTTTGTCGACCTGGCCGAGTTTGGTCATGTGGTCGGCGAGGTCCATGGCGAGGCCGATGGGGGCCTTTTCTTCGCGGGCGCCGGCGCGGAGTTCGAACTCGGCGTAGTTGTCGAGGCCGGCCATGGCGAGCAGAGCGGCACGTTCGCGGCGGAGCTTGGCGGCGGCGGCTTCGGCGGCGTTGAAGGCGGGTCGGGCGGGCCAGCGGAAGGAGTCGCGCCAGGCGGGGGCGTCGGGCGGGATGGCGGCGGCGCGGATGCGCGGGTCGGACAGGCGGTCGGCGGCGTTGAGCGCGTAGTAGGTGTTGGGGAACTGCTGCTGCGCGGTCTCGAAGAAGAAGCGGGCGGCGCCGGGCTGGCCGCGGCGCTCGGCGAGGCGGCCGAGGAAGTAGAGGGCGGAGCTCACCTTGTCCGATTGCGGGAAGCGGCGGATGTGCTCCCAGAGGAGGTTTTCGGCGTCGGGGCGGCGGCGGAGGTAGGAGCTCCAGACGAGCTTCCAGTGGCAGAACGGGGCCTTGGCGTCGCGTTCGAACTGCGTGAAGCAGGCGCGGTAGACGGGCTCGTAGGCCTCGTAGTTGTTGTCGTTGAGGAGGCGGTAGCCTTCGGAGAGCAGCGCGTCGAGGTAACGCGGGGAACCGACGTGGAAGCGGGCGAGGCGGTCGAAGGCGTAGGCGCGGCCTTCTTCGAGATCGAGGCGGCGGGCGGTCTGGTAGAGCCACCAGGAGCGCTCGGCGTCGGCGATGGGCACGGTGACGGTGAGCGCGGAGAGGCCTTCGCGCGCTTCCTTGTAGCGCTTGGCGCGGTATTCGAGTTCCCAGGTTTTGATGAGCGCCAGTTCGCGTTCCTCGGGCTTCCAGTTGGCGGAGGCGGACTCGATTTCGGCGCGCAGGGCGTCGGCGCGGGCGGGGGCGGAGCGGTCGGCGCGGAGGAGGTAATCAGCTGGCGTGCCGGCGCGGAACTCCTCGGGGACGCGGGCGGACTCGGCGAACTGGGGATAGCGGAAGTAGACGCGGGCGAAGTAGGCGGCGGCTTTGGCGCGGTTGCCGGCGGCGAGGTGGGCCTCGGCGACAGCGAAGTCGCCGGCGGGCTGGGCGAGTTGGGCTTCGTTGCGTTCGAGGATCTGCGCGGCGTCGGCGGGGCGGCCGAGGGCGGAGTAGGACTTTGCGGCGAGGAGCGCGGCGCGGCCGGCGATGGGGGAGACGGGCTGCTGGCGCCAGACGGGTTCGAGCGCGGCGACGGCGTCGGCGTGCTGGTCGAGGCCAGCGTGGACGGAGGCGTGGAAGAAGGCGAGGTAGTCGTCGATGCGGGCGAGTTGCGGGCCGCGGAGGCGCTGCAGGATGGGCTTGGCCTCGGCGAAGCGTTGCGCCTCAATGGCGGAGACGGCGAGGCTGAGCCGCGCGGCGGCGCCGGCGGACGTGGTTTGGAGGCGCGTGGCGCAGGCTTCGAGGGCGGCGCGGGCGGGGCTCTTGGCGGATTCGCGCCAGGCGCGGGCTTCGGATTCACAGCTCGGCGCGGCCGCCAGCGCGGCGGCGGAGAACGCGGTGAGAATCAGGCTACGACGCATCCCCGGCCCCCAGCGGTCCCGGGTAATCCGGGCCCATGGCGGCGGCGTTGCCTTGCGCCAGCCGCGCCAGCATTTCGAGATGCAGGTGATCCGGTCCGGGCAGGAAACGGGCAGAGTATTCGGCGCGAGAAACGTCGATGGACCCGCGGAGGGCGGCGTAGAGATCGCCGCGGGCGCGGCCGCCGGCGATGGCGCCGGCTTCGTCGAGCAGCCAGCGGGCGACGGTGCGGCGGGCGTAAGCGGGGCCCGTGGAGACGGGGGGCGTTTCGCGCGAGTGGGCGGCGGGCGCGGTTGGCGTCATCGACAGCACCGGCTGGATGAGCGACGCGCCGCGGGACTCGCGCAGTTCGAGCGACGCGGCGGCGAGGGAGATGAGGACTTCGAGGGCGGCGGTATCGGGCGGGGCATCGCCGGCGGCTATGAGGACGCCGAGCACGCGGGTGCGGCCGACGAGCGGGAAGAGATGAGCGCGGCGGCGCGAACCGGCCTCGCCGAGCGGGCCGATCTGCGAGGGGAGGCAGAGCGCGACGACGGTCTCGCGCGTGTCGACGGCCTGGCGCATAGCCGGCGCGGCGGCGAGCGGCACGGGCGCATCGGGCAGCGGCCATTGGCGCGCGGCGGCGGGCGCGGCCGTGTCGCCGTCGATGCGGAGGAAGCAGATGGAACCGGCGAGCGGGGCGGCGGCGTCGGCCAGGATCTGGGCCCACTGTTCGGTGGACTCGGCCTGGCGCAGCGACCGGCCCGCGAGTTGGAGGCCGCGCAGCCGCTCCTCGCGTTCGCGCGCCGCATGCGCGGCCAGCGCGTCGATTTCCCGGTGGACGC
>CAYMTH010000667.1:0-3464 GCA_964393235.1 uncultured Solibacteraceae bacterium
CGAGCCTGAGCCGGGCGGGCCCGAGCCACGTTCGCTCCCGCTGCCGCTCGAGGAGACCACCATCGCCGAAACGCTGCAAAAGGCCGGCTACCGCACCGCGTGCATCGGCAAGTGGCACCTCGGCGCGAAGGGCTTTCTGCCGTCCGATCAGGGCTTCGACGTCGCCCTCGCCGGCGACGAAGCCGGGTCCACGTCCAGCTTCTTCTACCCGAAATGGAAGACCAAGGTGAACCTCGAAGGCGCCGACGGCGACTACCTCACCGACCGTCTCACCACGCTCGCCGTCGACTTCCTGCGCGAGAACCGCGACCGCCCGTTCTTCCTCTACCTGCCCCATTTCGCCGTCCACACGCCCATCGAGGGCAAGCCGGACAAGGTGAAGAAGTACGAGGCCAAGGCCGACCCGAAGAACCCGCAGAACTACGCCGAATACGCGGCGATGATCGAGAGCATGGACGAAAGCGTGGGCCGCGTGCTCGATGCGCTCGACGAACTGAAACTGGCCGAAAACACGCTGGTCATCTTCACGGCCGATAACGGCGGCGTCGTATCGAGAGAGTGGAAGAAACGGCCGGTCACCTCGAACCTCCCGCTGCGCTCCGGCAAAGGGCACCTCTACGAAGGCGGCATTCGCGTGCCCACCATCGCCCGACTGCCCGGGGTGACGAAGCCCGGCAGCGTCTGCCGCGTGCCCGTGCTGAGCGTCGACTACGCGCCGACGCTGGCCGAAATGGCCGGCGCGCCGCTGAAGGGCGTCGACGGCCGGAGCCTGCGCAAGCTGCTCGGCGGCGCGCAAAAGCTCGACCGCAAGGACATCTTCTGGCACTACCCGCATTACAGCCCGCAGCTCGGCCGGCCGTCGGCCGCTATCCGCAGTGGCAACTACAAGCTGATCCTCTTCTTCGAGGACAGCCGCGTGGAGCTCTACAATCTCGCCGCCGACATCGGGGAAAATCGCGATCTCGCCGGCCTCGAGCCTAACCGCGCCGCCGACATGCGCGGGCGCCTCGAAGCCTGGCTGCGGGAGACCGGCGCGCAGATTCCGCAACCCAACCCGGCCTACGACCCGAAACGCGAATTGGAACCCGGAAAGCCTTCCGGACCGGTGACAGCGAAATGAAACTACTCCCCCTTCTCGCGCTGGCGGCCGCGCTCCCGGCGCAGGTTCGCCTCGTAACCGGCGGCCCCGTCAACGGCGTCGCGCTGCCCGGCGGCGCGTGGATCTACGGCGGCGCGAGCGCCAAAACCGTGCTCGCCACGCACGCCCGCCGCGACGTCCTCTGGGCCGCCGGAGGCGCCGCGCTCGTCCTGCCCGAAGGCGAGGCCAAACTCGCCGCCGAGGCAGGCAAGTTCTGGTCGCTCTTCCGCCAGACCCGCTTCCACGACTACGCGCAGAAATCGACGAAAGTCCCCGAAAAGGACTACGCCGTCGTCCGCACCGTGAAAGGCGGCGACCGCCTCTCCTTCGGCGACGTCGCCATCGACGTCATCGACACTCCTGGCTTCACCCCCGGCGCCGTCTCCTACGCGTTTGCGAGCGAGGGCAAACGCTACGTAGCCACCGGCGACCTCATCTACAACGGCGGCCGGATCCTCGATATCTACAGCCTGCAGGACGCCGTGCCGGAGACGAAGACGCGCGGCTACCATGGCTTCGCCGCCCGCGCCGGCCAGCTGCTCGCCAGCCTCGACAAGATCGCCGCGTTGCACCCCGACGTCCTCATTCCCGCCCGCGGCCCCGTCATTACGCGGCCTGCCGAAGAGATCGCGCTGCTCCAATCCCGCCTGCGCGCCCTGCTCGACAGCCACTTCGCCACCGACGCCTTGCGCTGGTACTGGGGCCCGGAGAGCTGGCAGACGCGCGGCACGCTCGCCATGGGCCAGGCGCCGTCGCCCCACATGCCGATGGCCGTCGAACGCGACCTGCCCCCGTGGATCATCGCCATCGGCAACTCCCGGCTGATCGTCTCCACCACCGGCGCCGCCTTCCTCACCGACGCCGGCTACCCGCAGATCCTCGAGAAACTCGAAGAACTGCAGCAGCAGGGCCGCTTCCGCAACCTAGAAGGCATCTGGGTCACCCACTATCACGACGACCATACCGACCACGTCGCCAAGGTCGCCAGGAAGTTCGGCGCCAAGGTCTACTTCCACGAAAAGATCCGCGACATCGTCCAGAACCCCGCCCGCTACCGCATGCCCTGCCTGACCACCAACCCGATCGCCGGCGAGGCCCGCGGCGAGGCCGACCGCTGGCAGTGGCGCGAGTTCCAGTTCGCCAGCTACTTCTTCCCCGGCCAGACGCTCTACCACGGCGGCCTCTCGCTCACCCGCGAGTCCGGCGAAAAGATCTTCTTCGTCGGCGACTCCTTCACCCCCTCCGGCACCGACGACTACTGCCTCCAGAACCGAAACTTCGTCCACGCCGGCGAAGGCTACCGCTACTGCCTCGACCTGCTCGAAAAGCTCGGCGGCGAGCACTGGCTCATCAACCAGCACGTCGCGCCCATGTTCCGCTACAACGGCGAGCAGATGACCCGCATGCGCGCCGAACTCGCCCGGCGCGAGAAGCTGCTGGCCGAACTGACGCCGCTGCCCGACGCCAACTACGCCGTCGACGAAAGCTGGGCCCGCATGTACCCGTATTCGCTGAAGGGCCGCGAGGTCACCGTCTCGCTGCAACTCGAAAACCACACCGCTGCCCCGCGCGAGTTCCGCGTCCGCTGGAACGTTCCGCCCGGCTGGACGCTCGTTTCCGGCGAACATCGCGTCACCGTGCCGGCCAGGACCGCCGGCGCCGCCGTCGCCACGCTTCGCGCCGGGTCCGCGCCCGAAGTCGCCGTCCTCACCGCCGACGTCGCCTTCGCCGGCTTCGAGCTCCGCCGCTGGACCGAGGCGATCCTCGAACCCGATGCCCAGTGACGCCGAACTGATCCAGATCGTCGACGCCGCCGTCGCCGAAGCCACCGCCCGCGCCGGCGGCCGCATCGTCTGCCGCCGCGGCTGCACGCACTGCTGCGTCGGCCCGTTCGCCGTCACCGCGCGCGATCTCGACCGCCTGCGCGCCGGCCTCGCCGCCGCCCCGCCGGACCTCCGTGACCGCATCGCCGCCCGCTCCCGCGAGGCCCGCGCCGCCATGCGCGAAGGCTTCCCGGGCGATTGGGAGTCCGGCCGCATTGCGTCGCTTGAAGCCGCCGACGCCTTCGACCTCGCCCACCCCTGGCTTCCCTGCCCCGTGCTCGATCTCGAAACCGGCGCCTGCTCGCTCCACGCCTTCCGCCCCGTCGCCTGCCGCCTCCACGGCCCCGCGCTGCGCATGAACGGCTTCGACCTGCGCCCCTGCAGGCTCAACTACCCCGGCGACGATCCCGAGCCCTTCCGCGTCGACTTCACCACGCCCGACCTCGACGAGGAAAGCCCGCTTACCTACATCGCCTGGGCTACGCCGTAGCCGCGCGCACAAA
>CAYMTH010000668.1:0-2945 GCA_964393235.1 uncultured Solibacteraceae bacterium
GCCGGCGAGACCGCCACCGTCAAATTGCCGGAGGTGCGCCAGTGAGAGCCATCACGCTGTTGGTGCTATTGGCGCAGCTGCTCGCCACCGGGCAGGAACGGATCGCTTTTACCGGCACCGTTGTCGATAGCCGCAACGGCGCGCCGCTCGCCGGCGTGCGCGTGGCGATCGCCGAGATGGCGGCCAAGGACGTCGATCTCGCCGTGGTCACGACTGGCGCCGACGGTAAGTTCTCGTTCTCCATGCCACCGGCGGATTACATCTTGTGGGCCGAGCGCGCGGGAAGTCTGCGACAGGCCTACGGCGCGGTCGACTACGGGGGGATCGGCGTCGGGCTCATGCGCCGTCCGGGCGTCAACCCGGCCCCGGTGACCTTCCGGTTAATCCCGCCGGCGGTGATCTCCGGCCGCGTCCGCCGGGCCGACGGTTCCCCGGCGGAGAACGCGCGCGTTCAACTGCTCCGCGCCACGGTCGTCCGCGGGCGCCGGGAGACCGTCGCCCTCCGAACGTTCTTCGCCGACGACCGCGGCGAGTTCCGGTTCCCGCACCTCGTCGCCGGCACCTACTATCTCGTCGTCGACGGGAGGCCCTGGCACGAAGCGGCCCGCGTCGACCGCAGCGTGCACACCGTCTACACGCGAGCCTACTTCCCCAACACGCCATCGCCGGACGGCGCCGCCCCCATCGCCGTGCGCGCGGGCGACGAATTCAACGCCGACCTGACCGTGACCGAGACGCCCACGATCCCCACACCGATCCAGTTGACCGGAACCGTGCCGCAACGGGTGTCCTATGTGATTCTGGCCCAATCGACCGGCGCCGTCCGGATTCCAGTCGACAACGGAACGATCTACAACGGCAAGTTGGAAGGGCAGCCGCTCACGCCGGGCAGCTATGAGGTGAGTCTCATCGGGACGAAGGACGGCCGCTCCTATCTTGGGGCCGCCACTCTGGAACTCGGGCGCTCCGGGCAGCCGGCGTCGATCGCCATGGCGACGGCCGCGATCGTCACCGGTGAAGTGCGCTGCGACGGCAAACCGGGCGCCGGCGAGGGACAGACCATCCTTGTTCTTTCCCACGCGAAACGCGCGCACCCGGCCATCGTCACGGGCGACGGCCGGGTGCGCTTCGACGCTGTCCCGCCGGGCCAGTACGAGGTCGATGCCTATGGCAGCCGGTCCTGCTATTTCAGCCACGTGCTGGCCGGCGGCAAGGCGCCACCCGGCGGCTTGTTGGCCGTCGGCACGGAAGACATCGCCAACCTGACGTTCGAGATGCGCGGCGACGGCGCCAAACTGCGCGGCTACGTCACCCGCGGGGAACAGAAGGTGGCCGGAGCGCGGCTCATCCTGCTGCCGGCGAACGCCGCGGGCAATGACTTCGTGTATCCGCGCTATCTTTCCGACAGCGACGGCAGCTTCTCGTTTCCAAACATGAAGCCGGGCGAGTACCGGCTGCTCTCCCTGCCCTCGTTCGAGGTCGCACTCAGCGACGCCAAGACGATGGCGCCGCTGCTCGAAAAGGCTGTCCGCGTGACGCTGCCGCCCAACGGCGACGTCCAGGCCGACCTGCCGCTCGCGCCCGAGCCTTAATATTTGCAGCGGTCGTTCGCGGCCTTTACGAAGTAGCTCTTGAAGTTCTTCGCCTTCGGGTCCATGCAGCCTTCCAGGTCGAGCAACTCGACCTTGCGGAAGTCCACCGGGTGGCTCTCGCTCTGCAGCGAAATCGAACCGGAGCTGAGCAGTTTGCCGTCCTGCTTCGCGGCCGGGTCGAACTTGTCCACCGCGCCGCCGCCGATCTGTGGCTTCTCATAGCTCAGCACCACTTCCCCGTCGATGATGTGCTCGATCTTCTCATCGCCCAGCACGCGGACCTCGACGCGCACCCACTGGTCGCCGTCATAGGTCTTCGACTTCGAGTTCAGGCAGTGCGGCGTGAACAGCTTGCCGTCGCGCACGACGTTGGTGCCGGGCGTGCACAGGTTGGCCGTCGTCCGCGGACCTTTGCCCAGCCCGCCGAGCAACTGCACCTCGATCGAGATCGGGAAGTTCTGGTCCTTGCCCATCGTCGCCGGATCCTGGCCGTGGACCATGATGCCGCTGTTGCGCGTCGCCCAGCCCGGCCCTTTGTTCGACTGCTCACCGACGAAACGGTACTCGGCCGCGACGACGTAGTAGGAGTACGGCTTCTTGTAGAAGAGGTGCCCGAACCGTTCGCGGAACTCGTCGTAGCCGTCGTAGCGGACCTGCAGCAGGCCGTCCTTCACGCGAAAGGTTTTCGCGAAGTTGTCGCCGAGCGCATAGCCGGTAATCTTCGGCGTCCACCCTTTCAGATTCTTGCCGTTGAAGAGCTGAACCCACTCTTTCTGATCGGCCTTCTTATTCTCGGCGCAGACGGACAGGGCGGCCAGCACGGCCAGGGCAACAACGCGGATCACCATTCCCTCTACGGTATCGCAAACACGCGCCGCGGTTGCAGCGCGAACGGCGCGACGATGCCGAACGTGTTGCCGAGCGGCAGATGTTCCTCCCGCATCGGGAAGCCGAGCACCGAAGCCGCGAACCGCCGCCGCGCGTCGATGCGCACCCACGCCGCCGGAAAACGCGCGGCCAGTTCGGTGCGCAGCGGTTCGTCGGCGATCGCCAGCGCGTCTTCCATCCGCGACGAAAAGTAGACCGGATGCGACGGGATGATGTCGGTCTGAAACACCATGCCGGAGGCGACCGTCTCCGTCGAACCCGCATAAACAGGGGACGAAAGCCACTCCTCGAAGTGAATCAGGTGTCCCGCGTTGAGGAAGATCTTGTACTTGTCGAACGGCAACCGGCGCTGGATCAACTCGTGCAAATCCCCGCCCCGCGCGCCGATCCGCAGCGCGCCCACCCACTCGGCGCAGGCGTCGAGGTACGGACCCGCGAACACTTCGACGTAGTCGCGCGCGGGCT
>CAYMTH010000668.1:2955-3463 GCA_964393235.1 uncultured Solibacteraceae bacterium
CGGCCGGCCCATCGGCCACCCAGTTGGCGCGGCAGACATTGGCGCCCCAATAGGCGATGTTCGCCGACCAGGGATAGCCCCGCCGCGCGACGGCGCCCGACGCGCTCGCCAGCGACACGCGGTTCGGTCCCGTCTTGCATGTCATATGACACCCGAGCGGCAGCCCGTCGTAGCGCGCCGCGGCGAGCATCTCGTGGTCCGTCATGCCTTCGCGGAGGCCGAACACCACGCGCCGCATCGCCTCCGACGCTTTGAAATTCGTGTACTCGAAGAACGCGATCTCCGCCGCCGTGCAGCGCGCCCGCAGCCGTACCGCAAGCTCCGTCGCGTCGCAAACCTCGCCCGCGCACCCGCGCAACGTATCGACGATGTACGCCGGCGCATCGATCCACGTCGGGTCCGCGTAGAACTTGTTCCCCACGCAGCCCACGCGGCTCCCGGCGCCGATCCCCTCGCCGCGCAGGATCTCGCCGAGCGTCCGCGAGTCGTCCCGCGGCTGATCGAGCAG
>CAYMTH010000669.1:0-3451 GCA_964393235.1 uncultured Solibacteraceae bacterium
CCGCACACCGAACTGAACCCGGACGAGGTGGTGGCGATCGGCGCCGCCGTGCAGGCCGGCATCCTCACCGGCCACGTGCAGGATAAGCTCCTGCTCGACGTCACGCCGCTGAGCCTCGGCATCGAGACCATGGGCGGCGTGGTGTCGAAGATCATCCATCGCAACTCCACCATCCCGGCCACGGCGTCGGAGACCTTCACCACCGCCGTCGACGGCCAGCGCAACGTGCTCATCCACGTCGTGCAGGGCGAGCGCGAAATGGTGCGCGACTGCCGCAGCCTCGCCCGCTTCGACCTCAAGGACATCGACCCGCTGCCCGCCGGCATGGCGAAAATCCAGGTGAAGTTCCACATCGACGCCAACGGCATCCTCAACGTCAGCGCCAAGGATCTCCGCACCGGCAAGGAACAGCACGTCGAAGTGAAGCCTTCCTACGGCCTCAGCGACGAACAGGTGGAAGCGATGATCCTCGAATCGTTCGCCAAGGCCGAAGAGGACTTCAACGAGCGCCAGGTCCGCGAGGCGCGCGTCGAAGCCGACCGCATCCTCAACGCCGTCGACAAAGCCAAGGGCGACGACGCCTATCTCGAACTCACCGACGAGGAACGCGCCGGCGTCGATAAGGCCATCGCCGAACTCCTGCTGGCCTACCACGGCGAGAATCACCACCTGATCCTCGACAAGATGGAGGCGCTCAATCAGGCCACCATGAAGCTGGCCGAACTGATGATGAACACCGCCGTCCGCGGCGCGCTGAAAGGAACGAAGATCGACTGATGAAGAAGCTCACCTGGTCCGACTCCGACGACATCGGCCTCTCGCTCTACGAAGCCCACCCCGACATCGATCCGCTCACCGTCCGTTTCACCGATCTGCACAAGTACGTCCTGGCCCTTGAGGACTTCGAGGACGCCCCGGAAAAATCGAACGAAGGCAAACTCGAAGCCATCCAGATGGCGTGGCTCGAGGAGTGGAAGGACAACCAGTAGCTCATCCGCGCCGCGCCCGGAGCCGGCCCGCCGCGAACGCGAGCGCCGCCGCCACGCCCTCCGGGTGCGCGAAGTGCGCGTCCAGCACGTCCCACTTCCCTGCCCGCCACAACCGCAGCGCCGCCGGCAGCATCTGCAGAAACAGCAGGATTCCGTTCTGCCAGCCCGCATTCGGCGGATAGAACCAGCGCGCATAGGTCACCGCCAGCCCGCCCTCCTGCCCGCGCTTCGGCGCACCCGTGCGCTTCCCCTTCCCCGCCCCCCAGCGCACCACGCCCACCGGCGCCAGCACGCGTACATCGATCCGCCGCGCCAGCGCCGCCAGCCGCGCCCGCACGAAGACGCCCCGCCCCGGATCGTCGCCCGTCGGGAAGACGCAGCACAGGCTCACCACGCGTGGCGTCACGCCCGCCTCCGCGCGCGGTCCCACTCCTGAAACACCAGCACGTTCCACAGCGCCCGGCTCCAGTCGACCCGCCCCGCCAGATGCTGCTCCCACCGCGTCCGCACCGGCCGCGCCGCCAGCACGCCGCTCTCCCGCAAGGCCCCCTCCGCAAGCCGCTCCTCCGCCCACTCCCGCCACGGCCCCCGCAGCCACTTCGCCAGCGGAACGGCGAAGCCCTTCTTCCGCCCCGGCAGCAGCGCCTCGGGCACATGGCGCCGCACCACCTCCCGCAAAACCCACTTCGCCTGCCCGTCCCGGAATCGCAGCTCCGCCGGCAGCGAATAGCAGAAGGACACCATCTCTGCCGAAAGGTACGGCAACCGCGCCTCCAGCCCCACCGCCATGCTGGTCCGGTCGAGCTTCACCAGCATATCCCCCGGCAACAGCGTCGCCGCGTCCAACTGCAGCATCTCGAGCGGGAAGCCCAACTCCGCGTCGCCGCCCGCCGCCTCCCGCACGCCGCGCCACGCGCCTTCCAGCCCGACCGCCAGCAGCCCCGGATCCTTCCAATGCGAGACCAAGTGCCAGTGCAGCGACCGCGGATACCCCTCCGCCAGTATCCCGCCCACGGCCCGCAGCCGCTCCCCGCCCACCCGTTCCAGCACGCGTCCCGCGGCGCGCCGCGCCGGCCCCGGCAGCCACCGCGTCCGCCGCCACATCCGCTCCACCGTTCGATACCGCTCGTAGCCGCCCAGCAACTCGTCCCCGCCGTCGCCCGAAAGCACGGTCTTCACCGCGCCCCGCGCCAGCGCCGAAACCACCGAAACCGGCAACGCCGACGCGTCGCCGAACGGCTCGTCGAACCATTTCGGCAACTGCGGCAGCAACGCCCGTGCCGCTGCTTCGTCGAGGTACGCCTCGCTGTGCGCCGTGCCGAAATGCGCCGCCAGCGCCCGCGCCGCCGGCGCCTCGTCCAGGCCCGCGTCCGCGCTGCCGATCGAGAACGTGCGCACCGGCCCGACGCCCTCGCGCGACGCCAGCGCCACCACCGCCGCCGAATCGAGCCCGCCCGAAAGAAACGCCCCTACCGGCACGTCCGCCCGCATCCGCAACCGCACCGACTCGCGGAGCCGCGATTCCAGCTCCGACACCGCGTCCCCCGCCGTCCCGCGAAACGGCGCTCGCGCCGTCGCCCGCGCCACCTCCGCCAGATCCCAATACCGCACCGGCGCCCCGGCCACGCCCTCTCGCACCTCCACCCCCGTCCCCGGCGCCAGCTTCCGGACCGCCCGGTAAATCGACCGTTCCTCGCCGATATACGCGTACCGGAAGAACCGCGCCAGCGCGCTCTCATCCATCGCCCCGTCGAACGCCGGATGCGCCGCCAGCGCCTTCAGCTCGGACCCGAACACGAAGCACCCGTCCCAACCGCCGTAGTAAAGCGGCTTCTCCCCCATCCGGTCCCGCCCCAGGTGCAACGTCCGGCTCGTCCCATCCCACAGCGCGAACGCGAACATCCCGTCGAACCGCGCCAGCGCCCGGTCAACGCCCCACGCCGCCAGCGCGCACAGCATCACCTCGGAATCGCAGTCGCCGTGGATCGCCCGCCCCTCGGCCTCCAACTCCTTCCGCAGCTCCCGGTAGTTGTACAGTTCGCCGTTGACCACGAACGCATACCGCCCCTCACCGCCCCGCATCGGTTGTCGGCCGCTCTCGGCGCCGCCGATAATCGACAGCCGCCGGTGCCCCAGCGCCAGGCCCGCGCCCGGCTCCACCCACAGCCCCTCGCCGTCCGGCCCGCGATGCGCCAGCCGCGCCGTCATCCGCGCCGTCGCCGCGCGCAACTCGTCGACACTCCGTCGCCCGCCGTACTCCCAACACCCCGCGATCCCGCACATCTCAGCCGCCCCCGCCGCTCATCGACCCCATCTCCTCGCCAGGTTCATCGACTCCACTAGTATAAGTCGCTCGAAACCGTCAATCGCAAATCAAAAAGCCACCCGAAAGGTGGCTTGGGGAAGTCTATGGTGGGCCTGACAGAACTCGAATCTGTGACCTCTACCGTGTCAAGGTAGCG
>CAYMTH010000670.1:0-3449 GCA_964393235.1 uncultured Solibacteraceae bacterium
AAAACACGTGGTCATCGAGGATCTGCAGGGCGTCCCGATCCCGCCGCACTTCCTGCCCGCCATCCAGTTCCAGCAGCGCGACCACATGGAACGCTCGATCGCCTACGCCCGCAAAACCCTCGGTCTCGGCGTCCGGTCCTGACCTAGCGCGGCTCGCCCCGTTTCACCTGGGCGCGCCTGCGCCCCGAGGCGAGTTTATCCTTCGCCGCGGCCCGCGCCGATTCCGAAATCTCGATCTTGTTGATCACCGCCCGCGCCCCGGCCGTCTTCGCCAGTCGCGTCGCCGCGCCCTTGTGCTGGATCACATTCGCCTTTCCTTCGATGGTCGTGATCCCGTTCGCGGTCGTGAACCGGAACCCGTTTCGCCCTATCTTCGACTTGGCGAGCTTCGCCTGGATCCGCGCCTGAATTTCGGCGTCGGAAACCTTCGCCGCGGCGGTTTTGGCCGGGGCGGCGGGCGGGCGGGTGTGCGGTTGCGCGGCGGCGGCCGCGACCAGGGCCAGAAACAGCAGGAAGAGTCTCATTTCATAGGGGTAGTGCCGTGCGGGAGGGAAAATTCTCCATGTAGAATTGAGTCAACGATGCGGCACCTACTCTTGCTCAGCGTCGCGGGGACCCTGTTCGCAGCCGACGGGAAGCTGCAGTTCAACCGCGACATCCGGCCGATTTTGAGTGACAAATGCTTCGCTTGTCACGGTCCAGACGCTAAAAACAAGGGCATTTTGCTGCGTTTAGATGGCGAAAATTCGGCGAAGCGCGACATGGGAAAAGGGCGCCGGGGCATCGTTCCGGGCGATCCGGCGGCCAGTCTGATCATCCAGCGCATCACCCACGAAAAGCCCGCGCTGCGCATGCCCCCGGCCGCGACCGGCACGTCGCTGACGCCGGCCGAGATCGCGACGCTGAAGACCTGGATCGAGCAGGGCGCGCCGTGGGAGCAGCACTGGTCGTTCCTGCCGCCGGTGAAGAAGCCGGGCACGATCGATAGTTTTGTGCACGAGCGGCTCGCGAAAGAAGGTCTCAAGATGTCGCCGGAGGCGTCGCGGGAGACGCTGATCCGGCGCGCCAGCTACGATTTGACGGGATTGCCGCCGACGCCGGCAGAGGTGGACGCGTTTGTCAAAGACGGGAACTACGAGAAGCTGCTCGACCGGCTGCTGGCCTCGCCCAGGTTTGGGGAACGGATGGCGGCGCGGTGGCTGGATGCGGCCCGGTACGCGGACACCAACGGGTACCAGTATGACGGCGAGCGGGTGATGTGGCGGTGGCGGGATTATGTCATCCAGGCCTTCAACAAGAACAAGCCGTTCGACAAGTTCGTCGTCGAGCAGATCGCCGGGGACATGCTGCCGAACGCGACATTCGAACAGAAGCTGGCGACGGCGTTCAACCGGAACCATCGCGGGAACACCGAAGACGGGATCGTGGCCGAGGAGTACGCCGTCGAGTACGTGGTGGACCGGGTGGAGACGACGACCGCCGTGTTCCTGGGCCTGACGATGGGCTGCACGCGCTGTCACAACCACAAATATGACCCGCTGACGCAGAAGGAGTTCTACCAGGTGTTCGCCTACTTCAACAACATCCCCGAGCGCGGGCGGGCGATGAAGTACGGCAACTCGCCGCCGCTGATGGCGGCGCCGACGGAAGAGCAGCAGAAGAAGCTGGCGGCGATGAACGCCGAGATCGCGCGCTACGACGCCCAGGTGGCCCGGGGCGACCTGCGGGCGGCGCGGGCGGCCTGGGAGAAGTCCCTGCCGGCGGCGGCTGCGTGGGCGCCGTACGGGGAGAGGGACGCGGCGTTTTCGTTCGACGACGGCGGCGCGCCGGGCCGGATCGGCGGGGCCAAGTCCTTCGATGGCACGGCGACGGTGGCGGGTCCGGAGAAGGCGGCGCAGTTCGACATCGAACACCGGTTCACGATCTCGGCCTGGGTGAAGGGCGCGGGGACCATCGCGACGCGCAAGATTGGGGACTCGTATCAGGGGAAGGGGATCGGCCTGTCGATTGAAGACGGGAAGGTGCTGTTCCACATTTCGAGCGCGTGGGAAACCGATGCGCTGAAGGTGGAGACGGAAGAGAAGGTGATCGGGGACGGGTGGCACCACGTGACGGTCGCCTACGGCGGCACGCGCATGGCCGAGGACGCGCGGATCTATGTGGACGGGAAGCTGCAGAAGACGAAGTTTGTCTCCGACACGCTCTACCGGCCGTTCACGAACGCCGGCGGGAAGTTTCCGGCGAAGCTGACGATCGGCGGCGGGCTGGGGAAGGACAAGCGGTTCCGGGGTTTGCTGGACGAGGTCCGGGTCTACGGCCGGGAACTGCGCGCTGAGGAGATTGCCATGATGGCGGCCGGACGGCCGCTGGCGGAGCTGGCGGCGAAGTCGCGCAGCGAAGCGGAGGAGAAGCAGTTGGAGCTCGCGTTCCTCGAGAACGGGGCGCCGGCCGAGGTGCGGGCGGCGTGGGTGAAGGCGCAGGAGCTGCGGGTGGAGCGGGAGCGGTTTGAACGGACGTTTCCGTCGGTGATGATCATGGCCGAGGCGCCGGTGCGAAAGAAGACGCACCTGCTGCAGCGGGGCGCCTACGACAAACCGGGCGAGGAGGTGGAGCCGGGCGTGCCGGCGATCCTGCCGCCGCTGCCGGAGGGCGCGCCGAACAACCGGCTGGGCTTCGCGCAGTGGCTGGTGGACCGGCGGAATCCGTTGTTGGCGCGGGTGACGGTGAACCGGCTCTGGCAATCGCTCTTCGGCACGGGGATTGTGAAGACGGCGGAGGATTTCGGGCAGCAGGGCGAATGGCCGTCGCACCCGGAGCTGATCGACTGGCTGGCCGTGGATTTCCAGGAGAACGGCTGGGACGTGAAGGCGCTGTTCAAGAAGATCATGATGAGCGAAACCTACCGGCAGAGCTCGAAGGCGACGCCGGAGCTGCTGGCGAAGGACCCGGACAACCGGCTGCTGGCGCGCGGGCCGCGGCTGCGGCTGTCGGCGGAGATGGTGCGCGACGCGGCGCTGTATCAGGCCGGGCTGCTGCGGGAGAAGCTGGGCGGGCCGTCGGTGAAGCCGTATCAGCCGGACGGGTTGTGGAAAGAAGTCATCATGCAGGATTTCGACTACGTGCAGGCGAAGGGCGAAGACCTCGACCGCCGGAGCCTGTACACGTTCTGGAAGCGGACGGCGGCGCCGCCGATGATGATGAACTTCGACGCCAGCCAACGCGAGGCCTGCATGGTGCGGGAGAACCGGACGAACATGCCGCTGCAGGCGCTGAACCTGATGAACGACGTCACGTTCCTGGAAGCGGCGCGGTTCATCGGGCAGAGGATGATCCTGGAGGGCGGCGCGGACCGCGACGCGCGGCTGCGGCACGGATTCCGGATCGTGATGAGCCGGATGCCCTCGGAGAAAGAGCTGGGCGTGCTGCGGAGTTCGCTGGCGTACCACTCC
>CAYMTH010000671.1:0-2647 GCA_964393235.1 uncultured Solibacteraceae bacterium
GAGGCGATGGGGGCGGCATCGTCGACGCCGAAGCGGGAGCCGAGGTCGGCGCCGGGGCCGGCCAGGAGAACGGTTGGCCGGGGGGCGGGGCGGTTGGCGGCGAGCCAGGCGAGGCCGCGTTCGACGGCGCGGAGGGACGGGGCGTAGGGGTCGGCGCTGAGGCCGCGCTGCTGATAGAGGGAGTCGGGGTCGGCGGGGGACTGAAGCTCGGCGAGGAAGCGGAAGGCGGTGAGTACGATGCGGCGGGGCGGCCAGTCGAGCGTGGTGGCCATGCGGCGGAGCAGGCGATGGCGGGGGGTGGTGGGATCGGTGTCGAAAAAGGCCGCGAGGCGGCGTTCGACGGGGGCGGGGAACGGGGCGCCGGGATCGCGGCCGGCGAGGAGCGCGGCGCGCCCGGTGGGGAGCAGGGAATTGAGGTAATCGCGGGCGGCGGCAGAGGGATTGACGGGGGGATCGGCGGTGAAGGCGCGGGACTGGAGGAGGAAGTAGGCGATGTGCTCAGCGGCGCCGTCGCGCAGCCGGGCGGCGGTGCGTTCGCGGTGGCGGGACTGCCAGGCGGGGAAGTTGTCTTCGGTGAGGCCGCCGGCGCCGAGCAGCGGGTGCAGTTGCGCGGGCAGATCGCGCCAATGGAGCGGTTCGGCGCGCAGCAGGAGGCAGGCGAGGATCAGGAGCGCTGGCCGCACCTGTTTATTTTAGCCGTGCGGAAAACAAAAAAACCGGAGCTGCGCCCTGCCGGCGCGGCTCCGGTAGAAGTGTAAGGGAACCTTACTTGCCTAATTGAACTGTTCGCCGAGTTCCCGCGCGATGCCGCGGGCTTCGAGGTGGACCAGACCGGCGTTGCATCCCGCCGGGCCGACGACGGCGAGCACGCCCTTGGTGCCGGCCGAATAAAGGAAGATGTGCCCGTCGGTGCCAGCCACGGAGATTTCCGCGAACTGGCCGGCGTTGAGCGTATCGCTCACGCGGCGGCCGAGGCTGCTGGCGGCGGCGGCCATGGCGGCCATGCGGGCCGGGTCGGTGCCGTTGGAAAGGGAATGCGCGATGGGCAGGCCTTCCGTTGAGGCTAGCAGTACCCCCCGCAGTTCGGGAATTGCGCTCCGCAGCGCGTCCAAGCTCTTTTGAAGTTCTTCGATTCTCGCCATATTTCGGTCAACCTCGCTGATCATGCCCAGATTGGGCGCCCACCCATTTGATCGCCGGAACGGGCGGGAAACTTTATATGCGAAGAAAGATTTCCGCGTGAGACGTCGGAAGCGCCGGTAAGGTGAAATACGCGGTCGCACCATCAGGCCCTAGAGGATTTCGCTTCGGGTAAGTGCTTTACCGTCTGGTAAGGATTCAACCCGTCTTTTACTCTGTCTGTGGGGGTATCTCCAAAACCGCCGATGAAGTGCCTGCATTGCGGAACCGATCTCGATCGCCTCACAAAACTGCGTGGGGGCGCCGAGTACTGTTCGGAGGAGTGCAAGCGGGCGGCCGAGGAGGAGTTCAACCAGATGGCGCTGAGCCGGCTGACCAGGTTGCGGCCTTCGCGCGGCGCCGCCAAGGCGCAGTTGGGCGAGGTGCGGGAGGTCCGCAGCGGCGGGGAGACGTTGACCGTCGTCAATTACCGGCCCGGGGCGACGACGGTGCTGGTGACCGAACCACCCGAAGCGGGGTTTTTGCTGGACGTTGCCTCCACGCTCGCCTGCCTGGCGCGGCACACGCCCGAACCGATCGATCCCGGCGGACCGCCGCCCTGCCTGCCGGCGCCGGCCGCGCATCTGGCCGGTGGCGCCGAACCGCTCCGCGGTTTGCTGCGGGCCATGCGGCTGCGACTGCGTCCGGCAATGCGCGCGCGGCGAACTTTGGATGGTGTGTGCGCGAACTGGTTCCAGGCGCGCGGGGCGATGGCGGAGACGGTGGACTGGACCGGTCCGGAGCCGGTTTGGCCGGAGCACCTGGGCATCGATTTTCAGTTGCTGAGCCTGGAAGATATGGTGCGTCCGGAGGAGCCGCCGCCGGCGCCATTCCTGGCGCCTGTTCCGCATGCGGCGATCCCGTCGCGGCGCGGGGGACGGCCGCTTCCGGAACCGCGTTTTGCGCCGAACGTCGGCGAGGTCTCCTTGCCCGGGCCCGTGCTGACCGCGCCGCGCCTGCGGATCCATCTGCCCCGGCCGTCCCTGCAGCCGTTCCGGCCGCGGTACGGATTCGGACCGGCTCCCGTAGCCGAGAGTGTCGATTTGCCGGTCGAGGAAGAGAAGCTGCCGGAACCGGCGGCCGTACCGGAGGTTGCGGAACCGGTCGAGCCGGTTGCCGCGGCACCAGTGGCGGCCGCGGTGCCACAACCGGCCCCGGCCCGGATGGTTGCGGTAGAGGCGCCGTCGTTCGGATTCGCCGCCGCCGCGCCCGTGACGGAGGGTTCGGCGAAGTGGAGGATCGCGATTGCCGTCGCCGTGCTGGCCGCGGCGGGCGGTGGGATCTGGTGGTGGACGTCGCGCGCCCCGGCCGGGGCGCGTCCGGCCGCCACGGCGGTGGCCGGCAAGCCGGCGCTCGATCCGGCGGCGTGGACGGCGATCCCGGCCGGCGACACCGCCGGCATCGCGCGGAGCCGGGCGTTCACGGCTTTCCAGCCGAGCCGCGGCAAATCGGATTACCGGCTGGATGC
>CAYMTH010000671.1:2657-3446 GCA_964393235.1 uncultured Solibacteraceae bacterium
AACAGCAGGCGATGGGAATCGTATTCCGCCGCCGCGATCCCGGCAACTACTATTGCTGGAAGATCGAGCTGCCGGCGCGGCAGGCCGGGCCAGCGCGGTTGGTGAGTTTCGCGGTAGTCGGCGGGAAGGAGCAGCCGCACCGGGTGACGTCGTTGCCGGGGCCGTTGTCGCCGGAGGTGCGCGTACGGCTGGAGGCGCGCGGACCGGTGTTTACCCTTCATATCAACGGCGCCGCCGCCGATACATGGACCGATGGGCGGATCGCCACGGGCGCGGCCGGTTTTTCGAATGAGAGCGGCGAGCGCGCGGTCATCGCGTCAGCGCGGGTGACCGATTAAGAGGATGGAATGAGCAATCAGGACGATCTCTGGCTTTGGTTTATTGACGACGCGCCGCTGCAGGCGTTGCTGAAGGCGGAAGGGGAACTCGGCGCGGTGAAGCTGCGGGCGGCGTCCTCACCGGGCATTGTCCGGGCCATGGGTTTGCACATGGAGGGCCGGGGCGCGGAAGCGGCGGCGGAGCTGCGCGCGGCGATCGACGGCGGGGAGCGGCAGGCGGAGGCGTACCTGCTGCTCGGGCAGATGTGGTTCGAGAGCCGGAAGTTCGAAGATGCGTTGGCGGTCTACCGCGAGTTGCTCGCGCTCGATCCGGACAACGGCGTGGGTGTTTTCAACGCCGCGGTGTGTCTGGAAAAGCTGGCGCGCTGGGATGAGGCGGCCGATCTGTTCGGGCGCGCCGCGGCGGCGGACCGGCCCGAAGCGCAGCTCGGTCTGGGTTTGTGCTGTTTGC
>CAYMTH010000672.1:0-3439 GCA_964393235.1 uncultured Solibacteraceae bacterium
ATGTCGGGGCGGAGTTCGGGTCGGCGGCGGCGTGGAGCGTGCTTCAGGCGCCGGGGGTGAAGGACTCGTGGCACGGGACGCTGGGGTGGACGCACATGAACAGCGCGACGTCGGCGCGCTCCTTTTTCCAGGTCGGCGAGGTGCAGCCGGCGCGGGATAACGTGTTCGCGGCGACGGCGGGGGGACGGGTGTGGAAGGGGGCGTCGCTGACGTTCGACGGGACGCTGCAGGCGAACCGGGGCATGGTGAACGGGAACATTCTGGCGCCGCTGGCCGACGAGCGGACGCCGCTGGCGACGGACCCGGCGGTGCGGGCGATCGTGCAGCGGATTTTGGACTCGTATCCGAACATTCCGCCGAACCGGACGGATATCGACCGGCGGATGGTGAACGTGAATTCGCCGCAGCGGATCGACAACCGGAACGGGCTGGGGCGGCTGGATCAGCGGTTGGGCGGGAAGCACTTTCTGACGGCGAGCTACAACTGGATCGGGCAGACGGTGGACGCGTTTCAGTTCGTGCAGGGGCAGAATCCGAACACGACGACGCGGGCGCACCGGGCGGGATTGGCGTGGACGACGAACGTGTCGGCGCGGACGGTGGCGTCGGCGAGTTTCCGGTTCGACCGGACGGGGACGGTGATTTCGCCCGACGAGGGGTCCGTGCCCTATGCGGTGTATCCGAGTTTCGCGCTGACGCAGATCAACGCGAACAACGGGGTGCCGATCAACCGGGCGCAGAACGCGTTCCGGACGGCGGCGCAGTTGCGGCACGCGGCGGGGCGGCACAACTGGTCGTTCGGGGGGCAGTTCAACCGGCACCAGTTCAACGGCGTGGACTCGGACGCGCACATGACGGCGGTTTCCTTCAACAACACGCCGGACGCGGACGCGATCACGAACCTGCGGCGTGGGACGCCGATCAACCTTTTCCAGGCCGTCGGTTTTTTGCACCGGGGCTTCCGGTATTGGGACAACTGGCTGTACGTGACCGACCAGTGGAGGGTGTCGGGGAACCTGACGCTGAGCTACGGCGTAGGGTACCGGCCGATCACGCGGCCGTACGAGGTGAACGGGTTCAACCGGTTGCCGTACTACTCGGACCTCAATAATTTCGGGCCTTTCGTGGGCTTCGCGCGGAAGATGCGGCCGGGGCTCGGGGTGCTGCGGGGCGGGTGGGGGCTGCACCACGGGGAGATCTTTCCGGTGACGTTTCAGCAGATCCGCTTCAACCTGCCGTGGAACCGGAAGTTCGTGATCCAGAATGCGAACCTGGCGAATCCGCTGGCGGGGATCGGGGATCCGGCGAATACGTCGCGGCCGGTGCAGTACGATTACGCGCCGGACCTGGTGTCGCCGTACGCGAACCTTTATAACCTGACGTGGGAGTTCGAGGTGGCGCGGCCGGTGCGGTGGCAGATCGGGTACGTGGGGTCGCGCGGGGCGAAGCTGTTGTACCACTACTACGCCAACCGGGCGCACCCGCGGGAGGGCATTCCGACGACGACGGCGACGGTGGACGTGCGGCGCGCGGATCCGACGCGGGCGGAGATCCGGCGGGTCCTGAATATGTCGCGATCCTTTTACGACGCCGTGAAAACGACGGTGCGGGTGACGCGGTGGCGGGGGCTGGAGCTGGAGGGTTCGTACTGGTTCAGCAAGGCGATGGACCTGGGGGCGGACTATACGTCGACGGCGCAGGATACGGACAGTTTTCGCGGGCGGAGCCAGAACGAGTACGAGGTGTTCGGGGACATGAAGGGGCGGTCGCGGTTCGACCAGCCGCACGCGTTCCTGTTGCGGACCGAGTATGCGCTGCCGCGGGCGCGGCGGGGATGGGTGGGCACGTGGAGCGTGTCGGCGGTGGCGCTGGCGAAGTCGGGGACGCCGTTTCAGGTGACGGCGGGATCGGACGCGCCGGGGTTCGGGAATGTGGATGGGATCAACAATGACCGGCCGGACGTGGTGGACCCGTCGGTGCTGGGGCGGACGATTTCGCATCCGGATCTGTCGCGGCAGCTGCTGCCGCGGGCGGCGTTCCGGTTTATCGAGCCGGGGATGGGGCGGGGGAATCTGGGGCGGTTTACGTTCCGGCGCGGGTCGATCCGGAATTTGAACGGGATGGTGCAGGGGCAGTGGCGGGTGCGGCGGGAGCGGACGGTGGTGTTCCGGGCGGAGGCGAACAACCTGACGAATACGCCGCAGTTTGCCGAGCCCGGTTCGGCGCTGACGGACCCGAATTTCGGCGTGATCATCAACACGCTGAACGACGGGCGATCGCTGCGGTTTACGCTGCAGTACCGGTTTTAAGTTTTTTTTCGCGAATTTGAGCCGGTACGGGCCGGAATGGCACTGCCTTCGGGTAGAGCTATGTCTTGGCGCATCCTTCTTCCCTTCGCGTGTTTTGGTCTTAGCCTGGCGGGCGCCAGTTTTCCGGTGGCGACGGCGGCGGACGGGGCGGATGCGGCACCGGGGAACGGGGTGTGCGCGACGGCGGTGGGCGTTTGCACGCTGCGGGCGGCGGTGCAGGAGGCGAATGCGCTGGCGGGGGCGGACACGGTGACGGTACCGGCCGGGACGTACACGCTGACGCTGGGGGCGATCGACGTGGGGGACGGGACGACGGTGAGCGGGGCGGGGGCGGGTGCGACGACGGTGGAGATGGGGGCGCCGGCGACTGGCCGGGTGTTCCGGACGCGCGGGGCGGTGGAGATCCGCGCGGCGGGGATCCGCAAGGGGGCCGCGACCAAGACGGAGCGGCGTTTGGGGACGGTGTGCGGCAGCGACGGCGGGGCGGTGCAGGTGGACGGCGGGGCGCTGGCGCTGCGCGACGCGGTGCTGACGCAGAACATCGGAACGCACGCGTCGGCGGTTTGCGTGATCGGGTCGATCACGATGGAACGGGTGCGGGTGACGGGGAATGTGTCGGTGCTGGCGGACTCGGGGGCGGTGAAGATCGGGACGCAGGCTTCGGACTCCGGCGGGACGTTGGACCAGGTGGAGTTTGCGCGGAACGTGGACGCATTCGGGCGGAACGACAACGGGCTGATGGTGCGCGGGGCGGGGACGGTGACGGTGGGGCGGAGCCTGTTTGACGCGCAGGGACTGCTGCTGGTGGGCGCGCCGGCGGTGGGATTGACGAACGTGACGATGGTGGCCGGGGATATTCTTTCGGCGGGCCAGTTGACGCTGACCAACGCGACGGTGCGCGGGGGGACGTTGTCGGTGGCGGGATCGACGGTGCGGGCGCAGAACAGCGTGCTGCTGGGCGCATGCGGGGGGACGGTGACTTCGGCGGGGAACAACGTTGTGAACGCGCTGTGCGTGACGACCGGGGGGGCGGACGCGACGACCACGGCAGGCGATGCGACATTCGGGCCGCTGGCGCAGAACGGAGGATTCACGCGGACGGTCGCCCTGCTGCCGGGGAGCCCGGCGAT
>CAYMTH010000673.1:0-3436 GCA_964393235.1 uncultured Solibacteraceae bacterium
ATGAACTCCTGCAGGTCGACGGAGTTGTCGGCGTGCGCGCCGCCGTTGATGATGTTCATCATCGGGACGGGGAGCAGGCAGGCGTTGACGCCGCCGAGGTAGCGGTAGAGCGGGGTCATCTGGCTGTTGGCCGCGGCGCGGGCGGTGGCCATGGAGACGGCGAGGATGGCGTTGGCGCCGAGGTTCCCCTTGTTGGGGGTGCCGTCGAGCGCGATCATGTGGGCGTCGACTTCGGCCTGGCGGGTGGAGTCCATGCCGAGCAGGGCGGGCCCGATGATGTTGTTGACGTTGGCGGCGGCATTCCGGGTGCCCTTGCCGAGGTAGCGGCCCTTGTCGCCGTCGCGCAGTTCCACGGCTTCGTGGACGCCGGTGGACGCGCCGGAGGGAACGGCGGCGCGGCCCATGGAGCCGTCGGCGAGGAAGACGTCGGCTTCGACGGTGGGGTTGCCACGGGAGTCCAGAATTTCTCTGCCTACAACTTTGACGATGTCAGTCATTCGAGTGTCCTGCTTGGGGTTCTTTCTTGGGTGGATGGCGCGTGCGCGGAGGGAATCATCAAGTGGCGCGGCGCCGAAAATTGGAGATACTCTTATTTTCGCATACCGGCCGCAGGCCCTATTTGCCCAAGTCCACTTCCTTGAGCATCTCGCGCAGGGCGAGCAGACCGCCGGAGCCGGGCTGGCCGGCGGCGAGTTTGCTGTCGCGATCGATGAGCAGGTAGGCCGGAACGCCGACGCCTTCAAAGAGGACGGAAAGGTCGGTGTCCTTGGAGAGGACGATGTTGGCGGTGCGGGGGTGATCCTTGAGGTACGCTTCGACGGTCGAGCGGGGTTCGCCGGAGTTGATGGCGATGACGACGAGACCTTCTTTGGCGTGGTCCTTGATGACCTGCTCGACGGCGGGTTCGTCCTTGCGACAGTAGCCGCACCAGGTGGCCCAGTTCTGGATGAGCACCACCTTGCCCTTGAGGTTTTCGCGGTTGAACTCGCGGCCGTCGAGGGTTTTGGCGCGGAACTTCGGCATCGGCTCGCGGGGCGGGCGCTGCGCGGCGAGGGGAGCGGCGGCCAGAACACCCAATAATCGGCGGCGGTTCATGATTCCAAGCTATCATGCGGGATGGCGTCTTTTCGGACGCCCCGCCCTCCGCAATGAGCTTACCCAGACTGTACCCGATTCTCGATACCGCCGCACTGGAACGCGCCGGGGTTCCTGTGCTGGAGGCCGCCATCGGCATGATCGAAGCCGGCGCGCATATCCTGCAACTGCGGCACAAGGGGCATTTTTCGCGCGCGATGTTCGAGACCGCGGCGCACCTCGCGGTGCTGTGCGAACAGGCGCGGATCGGCCTGGTGATCAACGACCGGTGCGACATGGCGCGACTGTTGAACGCGCACGTGCACGTGGGGCAGGACGACCTGTTGCCGGTGTTCGTGCGGCAGCTGTGCGGGCCGGACACGATCATCGGGCTTTCGACGCACAACCGGGAACAGCTCGAGGCGGCGAACCGGGAGCCGGTGGACTATCACGCGCTGGGGCCGATCTTCGGCACGGCGTCGAAGGAGAACCCCGATCCGGTAGTGGGCCTGGAACAGCTGCGCGAGTGGCGGCCGCTGTCGGAGCGCCCGCTGGTGGCGATCGGGGGCATTACGCTCGAGACCGCCGGGGCGGTGCTGGCGGCGGGCGCCGATTCGATCGCGGTGATCAGCGCGCTTATTCCGGCCGGCGCGACGCGCCAGGCCATTCGCGAGAGGACCGAGGAATGGCTGAACGCAGTGAAAGCATAGAGCTGAACCGGAGCCTGGGGCTTTTTGACGCGACGACGATCGTAATGGGGTCGATGATCGGGTCGGGCGTGTTTATCGTGGCGGCCGATATCGGGCGGCAGGTGCAATCGCCGGGGCTGCTGTTGTTGAGCTGGGCGGTGACGGCGCTGCTGACGCTGATCGCGGCGCTGAGCTACGGGGAACTGGCGGCGGCGATGCCGCACGCGGGCGGGCAGTACGTTTACCTGCGCGAGGCGTTCGGACCGCTGTACGGCTTCCTCTACGGCTGGACCTTCTTTATGGTCATCCAGACGGGGACGATCGCGGCCGTGGCGGTGGCGTTCGCGAAGTTTCTGGGCGTATTCGCGCCGTCCATTTCGGCGACCAACAAGCTGCTGCCGTTTTTATCGACGCAGCAGGCGGTGGCGATGGCGCTGATCGTGCTGCTGACGTGGGTGAACTCGCGCGGGGTGCGGACGGGCGCGATGGTGCAGAACGTGTTTACGGTGGCCAAGACGGCGGCGCTGGTGGGGCTGATTCTCGCGGGCTGGTTCTTCGGCCGGAACGACGCGGCGGTGGCGCGGAACTTCACGGCGCCGTTTGACGGTGTGCAGTGGGGGTGGGGCACAGTCCAACTGGTGGGTGTGGCGCTGGTGGGGTCGCTGTTCAGCTCCGACAGCTGGAACAACGTGACGTTCACGGCGGGCGAGATGCGGAATCCCCGGCGGAACCTGCCGCTGTCGCTGGTGCTGGGCGTGGGGCTGGTCTCGCTGCTGTACTTCGCCTGCAACTACGTCTACCTGCAGGTGCTGCCGCTGGAGGCGATTCAGACGGCGCCGGAGGACCGCGTGGGCACGGCGGCGGCACGGGCGATCTTCGGCGACAGCGCGGTCCAGATGATGGCGGCGGCGATCATGGTTTCCACCTTCGGGTGCGTGAACGGGCTGACGATGGCGGGGGCGCGGGTGTTCTACGCGATGGCGCTGGACAAGCTGTTTTTCGGGGCGGCGGCTCGGCTGGATCCGCAAACGCACGCGCCCACCACCGCGTTGTGGATTCAGTGCCTGTGGGCGGCCGTGCTGACGCTGACGGGCAGCTATAGCGAATTGCTCGACTATGTTATATTCGCTGTTTTGCTTTTCTACATCCTGACGATCGTTGGGATTTTCGTTCTCCGTAGAACCAGGCCAGCCATGGAACGGCCCTACCGGGCGCTCGGCTACCCCGTGCTGCCGGCGGCGTATATCCTTCTGGCGGGTGTGGTGGAGTTGTTGTTGTTGTTGTACAAACCGAATTTCACCTGGCCCGGGTTGCTCATCGTCCTTTTGGGTATCCCAGTCTATTTCGTGTGGAAAAAGAGAGAGGTCCAAGCATGAGTCTTTTCGCGACCAAGCCGCTAAGCCGGATTCTAGCCGAATCCGAGGATGGCGAGCATAAGCTGAAACGGACGCTAACGGCGACGCAGCTGACGGCGCTCGGCATCGGCGCCATCATCGGAGCGGGCCTGTTCTCGCTGACCGGCCCGGCGGCGGCGAATCACGCGGGCCCGGCGATTATGCTGTCGTTCGTAGTGGCGGCGATCGGGTGCGCGTTCGCGGGACTCTGCTACAGCGAGTTTTCGACGATGATCCCGGTGGCGGGGTCGGCCTACACCTACTCCTATGCGACGATGG
>CAYMTH010000674.1:0-3433 GCA_964393235.1 uncultured Solibacteraceae bacterium
TATCGCGGCGCGGCTGAACCGGTCGATTATTTATTTGCCGATCGGGGCGCTTTCGTCGGAGAAGTTGAAGAAGCTGCGCGTGGTGCACATACTCGACAGCCACGCGCGACGGAGCGACGCGAAGGATTATATCTGGTAGGGGCGGCGGCTCCTACCGCGATGGTCGAAATGGAGTTCGGGCTCGCCAGACCCGAGAAGAGGTATATTCGGTTTTCAAAGATCGAGTGGCCGGAGGTCCTTCGCAGGTACGGGGCAAAGCGCGGTGGGGCGGCTTTTCCCTTTTCCTCTTTCCTTCCGCTTCCTAGGTGCCAGGCACCCAAAAGGCGGGTGCCAGGCACCGGCTGCTGCCTTCTAGGGCTTTAGGGGGCCGCTGGGGACTCGCTTTAGACGGCGGAAGAGCTCTACGTTCACCAACTGGCGGTCCGGCTTTACGAACTCGCACTCGAAGTCCTGCGCGTAACGCGTTGGCGAGGCGCGACGGAAGGTTTCCAGGAATTCCTGGTTGATACTGGGCGTGTCCGACACCGGCGACAGGATGCGGTGCACGTTCTGCTTCTGGTCGTGCCAGATGCGGGCGAAGAAGCCCGTCTGGCGCAGCGGCGTCGACATCATCCACAGGCCCGCGGCCTTGCGCGAGGTCGAGGGCTGGACCGCCCAGAGGACGTCGTCGCTCACCTTGGCGGCTTCGTCTACCATCAACACGTCGGCTTCACTGCCGAGGGAGGTACTGGTGTTGTGCGGGAGGGCGAAGATGCGGCTGCCGTTTTGGAAATGCACCGAGTGGCGGCGGCCGAGATAGCGGCGGTACTTCACGCCGAGCGTGTTGGCGGCCACGACGATGTTCGCGATGATGAAACCGCCCTGGTCCATCGATGGCGCGAGGATGGCGATCGACCGGTTGGGGGCGCTCATCAGATAGTGGAACGCCTTGATGGCTGACACCGTCGTCTTGCCCCACTTGCGGTGACAACACAGGATGACGTTGCGGCTGGGGGAGTCGAGGACTTCGGCTTGCTTAGGCGTCGGTTCGAAACAGAGATGCTTGTGGGCCCAGATGGAGACGGGCAGGGTTTCGAGGTCGCTCTGCCATTCGGATTGGAGGGGACCCGCGTTCGGGCACACTTCGACTGCGAGCCTGGCGAGGTCGCCCGCGATCGACGGCGGGGACGGACACACGGGGACCGTCGAGAAGGTCCGCGACTGGCATTGTAAGTGTGCGACGGCGAACATAGACGCTCCTTCAGGCCGCTCGGGCCGGGATTAGGACGATCGGACGGCCGGGATGGTCACGGCGGGCCGTCGCGATGGCCTCGGGGGTTTCGGTTTCGAGGACGACCGGGTCCTCGACGAAGACGCAATTTTCGAGCTCCGGCTCGCTAAGTTCCGTGTTTTCAACGGCCGGCTCGGTTTCGGGCTGGGTTCGTTCCGCAAGCGCCGCCTCGCGCTCGGGGCCGGGGGCGGCGAAGTGGTCGTGGATGAATTTGAGACGGCGTTCGAGACGGGCGATGGCGGTTTCGAGGCGCGCGATCTGGTTGTGGAACGCGAGAACGAGTTTGGCGCCGGTGTGGAGTTCGCGGGCCGTGCCGGTGACGATGGCGAGTTCGTGGAGTTCGGCGACGGCGGGGGCGGGCTTGCCGGCTTCGGCGAGGGCGGCGGCGTTCCACTGGGCGGTGATGAGGTGGCGGTAGCGGCGAATGTACCAGGTGTTGGCGGCGATGCCGGTGACGACACTGAGGGCGAGGTCGTTGACAGGACGGTACTGGAGGATGAGCGAGTTGAGGAGAAGGGCGTACTCGCGACGGTCCTCGAGCGTGGTGACGACTTCGTCGGTGGGGACGAGGTGGGCGAGGGCCTGGGCGTGCTCGCCGGTTTTGAAGGAGTTGAGGCGCGAGCGGTCCTTGCCTTCGGGCGTGACAGGGCCGCGAGATTTGGCGCCGTTTTCGCGGGCAATGCGGGCGCGTTCTTCGGGGGTGATGGGCATAAATGTTCCTTTCCTGGCGCTGAAATGGGAATGGCCCGCGTCCGGGTGGGCGCAGGCCATTCTGGTTTCAGGGTACAAGAGCGGGAATTGCCAATCGTTCAGTTGTGAAGTGGATGTTGTTGATTTTGTGGCAAATATAAATCTCGGGCCCTTGTGACCGGGGTTTTCTGGTAGTCAAAACGGCCGACCGCGTCAGAAAGACAGCGGAGACAGGGACCAGGCCCGGCCGAATCCGACGAAGTCGCCGAGAAAGGCGTCGTCGGCGATGAGGAGGCTACGGTCAATGTCGAGGCCGAGGCCGGAGACGGAGAAGAGGGGGTCGATGACCTCGAGGACGCGGGCGGAACCCTGCGTGCTCAGAAGGAACGGGGCGGCGCCGGGAGATGCGGGATTGAACAGATAGACGCCAGAGGGAACCGCGGCGGCGATCTTGCCGTTGTCGAGGGTGAGGAGGGCCGTGATGTTGGAGACGGCGGAGGATGCCGGGATGGTGGAGGCCGTCACCGGGACGCCGGCGGTGGCGATGTTTCGGACCTCGGCAAGCCCGTTGGACTGCGCGAGGAAGAGGGTTCCGGCGGAAAGCGCGATGCCGGTGACGCCAGCGCCGTTGGAGGTATTGGCGACGATGGGAACATTGGCGGAGACATTGGCATCGCCGGTGGTATCGGCAGCCGTGGCGGTGACGGCATTCCGAATCAGGCGGATGGCGGGGGAACCGGCGGCGCCGACGTAGAGATTGCCTCCGTCCAGGGCGACAGCGGTGGCACGAACCGAGGCAAAAGCGCTCGCGCCAAGCCGAACGGCGGCTCCGAGGGTTTTGGAGGCGGGGAGGTATTTGAATCTCCAGACTCCGGTACTCTTGGTGGATTCATCGGGGACAAAGACGGAATTGGAGGCCGGGTGGTAGGTGGCCTGACCGGGCTGCGATGCAAGGACTTTGCAGGTGGGTTTTGTGATGGCGTAGCGGGATGGGAAGGAACCGGGAACGATATCGATTCGACAAAAGCCGGCGGAGCGATCCGAGATCCAGAGGGACTTGTTGGCCGGTGTGGTGCCGAGAACGAGGAATCCCCGCGGCTTGGTAAACCCATCGCCGGCAAAGGTGGCGGTGAGGCTGCCCGGGGGCAAGGGGGAGAAGCCGGGGAGTTTGGGAGTTCCCAGGTCAAGTAAGGGAGCATTGACGGGAAGCCGGTAGAGAACCGTCTGGTTGAGGACGCGGGACTCGACGATATCGGCGGCGAGGAGGATATCGGTATCGTTTTTGCCGATGGCGATCAGCCCAGGATACTGGACAGGAGAGGCGGAGCCGGGCGCGACAGCGGCCCGCGACCAGATGTCCTGGCGATCCGTCGAGACGACGTAGTTGTAGAGTACGCCGGAGCCGGCGACGTTATCGGCGATGACGAGCCGGTTGGTGAGGCCGAGCAGTGCGGTGGGGCCGAAGGCGCGGAT
>CAYMTH010000675.1:0-3433 GCA_964393235.1 uncultured Solibacteraceae bacterium
TGTCTTGAAACGGCGTGCCGTGGCCCAGAAACCGCCCCACGAACTTGCGTTCGCTGTAAGGCCCGGTAATCCTGTCCGCAACGGCATAGTAAAGGTTGTACGAGCCCTTCCGCATCTTGCCCGTCGACCAACCCGTGCCAAAAAGCACGTATTGCCCGTCGATCTTGCGCATCAGGCAACCCTCGTGGCCCATCCTGGCGAAGGCGCCGGACGGCCCGATGGCCGCCGGCGGCGCGGCGAATGCCGTCAGGTCTTTTGTCAACGGCGCGATCTCGGTGGCGCCCCAGATCATCCACCAAGTGCCGTTGTCCTCGAAAAGCGATGGGTCGTGGCGATGCCCGATGGCCGTGCCCATCGGGTGCGTCCAGGGCCCGGCTAGGTCGCGGCCCGCGCTCAGCGCGAAGTTCGACGACCGGTGCGGCGACGGCGAGGTATGGATCACGGCCCAGCGCCCGTCCATCCAGTGCAGTTCCGGCGCCCAAAGCCGCCATTCCTGCTTTGGCGTGCTGTCGAACTTCGCCTTCTCCGCCTGCGCCCAGATGCCCTGTTCGAGCGAGAACGGCGTGCCGAGCGACTCCCAACGGACGAGGTCGGGGCTGCGCCATGCCTGCACGTGCCACCCGACCTTGCTCTTCGGTCCCAGCCCGGTGTTGTAGATCTCCTCCGGCTGCCCGGGCGTCTGCGTCGTGCCCGTGTAGTAATAGAAGCCGTCCGGCCCGAGGACGATATAGGGGTCGCGGACCCAGCCGTCCTTCACCCAAACGGCCCGCCGGTGTTCCGCCAGCGCGCGCCGCACGGCGCCGCGATCCTCGGCGGCCAGCGCGGCCGGGAGGGTGGAGAGGAAATGTCGTCGGGTAAGGGTGGGCATGGTGGAGTTCGCGGTCGCGCGCCGATGGAATCAGCCGCTCCCTACAGCTTGGACGCTTTTCTGCCGATACTACCGCTTTAGACAAATAGGCGAAAGGATCTCCTTGCTATGTCCTTCAAGAAGCGTCAGATGATGTTTATCCCCGACATCAATGCCCGCTCCTTCGTTCTCTTTTTCGAGCGAGGCGACAGCGGAAGAAGTTGGAGCATTCGGGACTACTCGGTTGAGAACAACGTGAAAGAGTACCGTCCGGCGCACTTCCCCTGGAGTGCCGATGACATCCACCAGCGCGCTCGGCATTCTTTGGACGCGCCGACACATATTACGCACGATTTGGCGTTCTGGCACCGCCACACGCTGGAGTGTAACAGGCGCTTCCTCGGAAACAGGGCGGCCGCGCAATCGGATCCAGTCGCGCCGCCCGTCTCGATGCCGCTGCCGGCAAAGCCACCGGCCGGGAATGCGTTTCCCGTCCTGAACCTCCCGCAACTGTCGAATTCGCCCAAAGGGCGCAAGCCGCAGGACATGGACCGCATCCTCCATTCGCCAAACAGCGAAGATTGGGTCACCTGGAACTTCTTCCACCTGCTGGGCCTGCAGTATCCAAACGATTGGTGGGCTCGAATCCTGAGCGTAGCGCGAAGCCGGAATCCGGATCTGCGCCTGGCCTTCGACAATCGATTCCCTCCCACCGCCCGGTTCTGGGCTTCCGTCCGTTCCCCGCTCGAGTACGAGAACCAAAGCCGTTCCCGGATGCTCGCTTCGGGCAATCCGGATTGGGTCTCGCGCGCTCGCGTTCCGGATCCGGTGGAAGGCGCCTCGGAGATCGACATTGTCCTCGAGCATGACCGGCTTCTCGTTTACATCGAAGCCAAGCTTGGATCGGACGTTTCGGCCGGTACCACCTACGACCCGCGACGGAACCAGATCATCCGGAACATCGATTGCCTCATTGCCAACGCCGGCGATCGAATGCCCGTGTTCTGGATGTTCGTCCGGGACCAATCCCCCACGCGCGCCAACGTTCACTTAATGAGTGGTTACAAAGCCGATCCGGGACTCCTCATTCGCGACCTTCCGAATCGCAATCCGGAATTACTCCGCGGCATCGCACAAAACCTCACCATCCTGCAGTGGAACGATTTCCCGGAACTGACGGGTGGGCCTCCCGTACTCGACGCTGAACAGACTGCCGTCCGGCAGGAGCTGGGGCGCCGCATCCTGTGAGTTACTGCTGAGGGTGTTTCGGGAATTTGCACGTGCCGGAAACGGGAGTCACGCCTTTTGCGAAATAAATATCTCTCGCAGAATCAAATGCTTCCGCGTTGCAATCTCGAAATCGCTTGGAGGCCGCCTGGTAGAATAAAGGTATAGGGGATCACCTGCAGTCTCCCGCCGGGGCCCTTCTTCACCCCCGGCACCGCGAAAACATGTATTTTTCTGGGGTGACTCCCAAGAGTCACTGAAACAGAAGGACTTAGGCTCTCAGAGACACCCGCCAGGGCCCGGTTTGACCCCGCTGAGACTCCCCCAAACCGCCCACCCGACTCCCAACCTACGCCGGGAAAGTCTCCCGCACCGGCGGCAGCCGGTCGACAAACGGCGCCTTCCGCGACCGCAGCTCCTCGAGCGCCACCGCCCGCAGCCGCCGCAGCGTCGTCTGGTGCTCCCGCTTCACCGCCAGATTGTCGAGCTCCTCCGGATCCTTTTCCAGATCGTACAGCTCCTCCAGATCCGTCACGAACGGCCGCACGTACTTGTACTTCCGCTCCCGGATCATCACGTACCAGGGCACGTTCTGATGCACGTTGTGCTCCGGATTCGTCAGGTTCTTCACCGTGTCCGACCCGAAATCGTGCCCCGTCGCCACCATCATCGCCGGCCGGTCCCACTTCGCCTCCGGGTTCTTCAACAACGGCGACAGATCCCGCCCGTGCATCTCCCACGGCAGCTTCACCCCGGCAAACTGGAACATCGTCGGCACCAGGTCCGGCCCCGCCACCGGCGCGGTACAAACCTTGCCCTTCGGAATCCGCCCCGCGAACGAAAAGATCAGCGGCGACCGGATATTCGAGTCGTACGGCGCCACCTTCACCCCCCGGAACCCGTGCTGCCCGAATGCCAGCCCCTGGTCCGACGTGAAGATGATAAAGGTGTTCTCCAGCTGCCCGCTCTCCCGCAGCGTCGTCATCAGCCGCCCCACCGCCTCGTCGAGCGCGTTCACCCCCTGGTGATACTGCCGCACCCACGAGATCAGCGACCGCCCGTTATGCACCGGCCGCCCGTTGGCGTCCTTCTCCCACATGTTGATCTTCTGCGCCCAGTCCGGCTTGCCCGGCCGCGGCCCGAAAATGTCCTTCGGCGTGTCGATGTCGACCCCCGCGTACTCCTTCTTGTGCCGCTCGGCCGGCGTGTACGGCCCGTGCACCGCCCCGTAGCACAGCCACAGGTACCACGGCTTCGCCTTGTCCCGCCCCTCGCCCCGGATGAACTCCGTCGCCCAGTCGGTGTACTGGTCGGTCGAGTAGCGCTTGATGATCTCCGTCTTCCCGCCGTGGAACGTCA
>CAYMTH010000676.1:0-3417 GCA_964393235.1 uncultured Solibacteraceae bacterium
GCGGCCGGCGCCTTCGGCGTCTTCGGGGCGGCGCATTTCCGACATGGGGGTACGGCCGAACTCACCGGCCCAGACGACGAGGGTGTCTTCGAGGAGGCCGCGCTGTTTGAGGTCCTTGATGAGGGCGGCGGAGGGCTGGTCGGTGGTTTTGGTTTGTTTGGGGAGGTTCTGGTTGATGCCGGAGTGGTGGTCCCAGGAGGCGTGCATCAGCATGACGAAGCGGACGCCGCGTTCGACCATGCGGCGGGCGAGGAGACAGTTCGTCGCGTAGGCGTTGGGTTCCTTCGCGTTGATGCCGTACATGTCGAGGGTGGCCTGGGACTCCTTGGAGAAATCGAGGAGCTCGGGGGCGGAGGCCTGCATGCGGTAGGCGAGTTCGTAGGAGTGGATGCGGGCGTTGATTTCGGCGTCGCCGGTGCGGGACTGGTGGAGCGCGTTCATGTCGCGGATGGCGTCGAGGCGGGCGCGCTGGGTTTTGTCGGAGATGCCGGCGGGGTTGGTGAGGTAGAGGATGGGGTCGCCGGAGCCGCGGAACTGGGTGCCGGCGTAGGTGGAGGGGAGGAAGCCGGAGGAGAAGTTGTCGGTGCCGCCGGAGGTGCCGACACCGGAGGAGAGGACGACGAAGCCGGGGAGGTTCTCCGACTCGCTGCCGAGGCCGTAGAGGGCCCACGAGCCCATGGAGGGGCGGCCGACCTGGTTATGGCCGGTGAAGAGCTGGAGCTGGCCGGGGTGGTGGTTGAACTGGTCCGACTGCATGGAGCGGACGAGGCAGATGTCGTCGGCGATGGAGGCGGTGTGGGGCAGGAGGTCACAGAGCTCCATGCCGGCCTGGCCGTACTTCTGGAACTTGCGGGGGCTGGCGAGGACGGCGGCGGTGGGCTTGATGAAGGCCAGCTTCATGTCCTTGGTAAGGGACGGGGGGAGAGACTTGCCGTGCCACTGCTGGAGGGCGGGCTTGGGATCGAAGAGGTCCATCTGGCTGGGGGCGCCCTCCTGGAAGAGGAAGATGACGCGTTTGGCCTTGGGGGCGTAGTGGGGCTTCTTCGGGGAGAGGGGGCTCTGGGGTGCGGCGGCGGCGTAGCCGTTGCGGGCGAGGAGGTCACCGAGGGCGATGGTGCCGAGGCCGCCGGTGATGCGCTGGAAGAATTCGCGACGTTTCTGGATGGCGTAGAGGTTCATGGCGGTTACTCGCGGGTGAGGAATTCGTCGACGTTCATGAGGACGCTGGCGAGGGTGGTCCAGGCGGCGTGCTCGGCGCGATCGATATTGGGGACGGGGTGGACGGGGAGGTCCTTTTCGGCGGCGAAGAGGGTGCGCTGCTGGTCGAGGTATTTGACGAGGCGTTCGGTTTCTTCGGGGCGGGGGTCGCGGGCGAGGAGGAGGTGGAAGGCGAGCTGGACGCGGTCCTTGGCGGAGGCGGGGCCTTCGCGGAGGAGGCGGAGGGCGAGGGCTTCGGCGGCTTCGAGGAAGACGGGGTCGTTGAGGAGGTTGAGGGCCTGGAGGGAGGTATTGGACCGGAGGCGGCGGCAGACGGCGGTGGTGGAGCGGGGCGCGTCGAAGTTCATCAGGAGCGGGTAGGGGGTGGTGCGCTGGAAGTGGATGTAGAGGCCGCGGCGGTACTGTTCGGTGCCCGGGGAGACCTCCCATTTGGTGCCGCGGGCGTAGCCGATGGAGGTGACGCCGTCGGGCTGGGGCGGCTTGATGGAGGGGCCGCCGACTTTGGAGAGATCGAGGAGGCCGGCGGAGAAGAGGGCGGCGTCGCGGATGCTTTCCGCATTCAGGCGAACGCGGGACTGACGGGCGAGCCACTTATTTTCGGGGTCCTTTTCGACGAGCTCGGGGCGGGCGTCGGAGGACTGTTTGTAGGTGGCGGAGAGGACGATTTCGCGGATGAGGCGTTTGCGGGACCAGCCGTCGTCGCGGAACTTGGCGGCGAGGTAGTCGAGGAGGTCGGGGTGGGAGGGGCGGCTGCCCATGACGCCGAAGTCCTCGGCGGTTTTGACGAGGCCGGCGCCGAAGAGTTCCTGCCAGATCTTGTTGACGGTGACGCGGGCGGTGAGGGGGTTTTCGGGGGCGGTGAGCCAGTTGGCGAGGTCGAGGCGGGTGGCGCGGGGGCCGGACTTTTTGAGCGGCGGGAGGAAGGCGGGGGTGTCGGGATCAACGGGAATGCCGAGCTGTTTGAAGTCGCCTTTGACGCGGAGGTGGGACTGTTTGGGCTCGGGGTTCTCGGAGAGGATATAGGCCTGGGTGAGCTGCGGGTAGGCGGCTTCGAGCTCGCGGAGTTTGCGGTCGAGCTCATCGAACTTGAGCTCCTTGTAGACCTTCTGGCCGACAGCGAAGTGGTAGTTGCGGATGAAGTGGGTTTCGAGGATGCGCTGTTCGCGGGGGGTGCGGGCGGCGGCGGGTTTCAGGATGATGCGTTCGCCGTCGCCGCCTTCGGTGAGCTTGAGCAGGCAGTCCCATGCGAGGTCCCAATCGGTGCGGCGGCCGGGGTTCTTGCGGGCGTCGAGCATGTCGACTTCCCAGGCGGGCTGTTTGGCGCGGACGGGGTACTGGGCGATGAGGGCTTCGCGCTTCTGTTCGAACTCGGCGGCTTTGCGGAGCCAGAGGCCGGATTCGCCGGGGAGGGGGGCGTCGATGTCTTCTTCGTCGGCGTTGTCGAAGAAGGCGTACATCTGGTAGAAATCCTTCTGGCGGTAGGGGTCGTATTTGTGGTCGTGGCACTGGGCGCAGCCGGCGGTGAGGCCGAGCCAGACGGAGGTGACGGTGACGGCGCGGTCGGCTACGTTTTCGAAGCGGAACTGGTTGTTGTCGATGCCGCCTTCGCGGTTGGTGAGGGTGTGGCGGTGGAAGCCGGTGGCCACTTTTTGTTCGAGAGTCGGGTGGGGGAGGAGGTCGCCGGCGATCTGTTCGCGGGTGAACTGGTCGAAGGGCATGTCGCGGTTGATGGCGTCGATGACCCAGTTGCGCCAGCGCCAGGACCAGGGGCGGGACCAATCCTTTTCGTAACCGTCGGAATCGGCGTAGCGGGCCTGGTCGAGCCAGTGGCGGGCCCACTTTTCGCCGAACTGGGGGGAGGCGAGGAGGCGGTCGACCTGGCGGGCGTAGGCGTCGGGGGAGTTGTCGGCGAGGAAGGCCTGGAGCTCTTCGCGGGAGGGGGGAAGGCCGGTGAGGTCGAGGGAGAGGCGGCGGAGGAGGGTGGGCTTATCCGCTTCCTTGGAGGGGGTGAGGCTTTGTTTGGCGAGTTGCTGGCGGACGAAGTCGTCGATGGCGCCGGCGGGTTTGCGGATGGGCTGGAAGGCCCAGTGGGTGGACTTGGAAGCGGCCTTGGCCGTTTCGCGTTTGGGGTAGACGGCGCCCTGGTCGATCCAGGCCTTGACGATGGCGGCCTGCTCGGGCGGGAGGCCCTTGGAGCCG
>CAYMTH010000677.1:0-3403 GCA_964393235.1 uncultured Solibacteraceae bacterium
TACGCCGACCCCGTTCGGCGGCACGTTCAAGCTGACCCAGAACGGCGCCACCAACCGCGCCACCGTCAAGGCCGCGCCGAAGCCAGGCGGAGAGAAGACCGTCACCGCCACGGCCGACCCGGCGAGCTGTCCCACCTGCACGGTGAACCCGCAGCTCGTTCCGACCAAGATCTGCGAATCGAAGCTCGAGGCCAAGAGCGGCTACATCGTCGTCCGTGTCGACTTCACCGGGACGGTGACCAACAACGGCAACGTCGCGCTGACCAACATCTCCGTGAAGGACGATAACGGTACGCCGGCCTATGCCGCCGACGATGTGACGATCCCGATCGCCGGACCGCTCGCTCCGGCAGCCTCGGCCAACTTCAACTCCTCGTACTATCCGACGCTCCTGGTGCCGGTTACCCCGGGACGGCTCGACTTTAGCGATACGGTCACCGTCACGGCCACGCCGGTCATCGGCAGCACGACCCCCATCAGCGGCGGACCGGTGACGGCCCACTGTCTGCTGTGCCCCACCGGAGACTGCCCGCTCACGACCGTCAAGTAGCGTGGTCTCTCCTGATCAACCGAAAGAAGGAAGCGGGCTTCAGCCCGCTTCCTTCTATTTGGATGTCACCTTGACGGAGTTCGCCGCGCTGTTGCCGGCCGCGTCGAAGGCGCGCGCCTGCAGGGTGTAGTCGACCCTCGACTTGCCCGGCACCTTCCACGCGCAGGAGTAGGGGGCAGCCGTATCCGTGCAGACGAGCGCGCCGTTGACGGAGAACTCGACGCGGGCGACGCCAACGTTGTCGCTGGCGGCGGCGGCGATGGTCACCGTCGTGTTTCGCGTTACGGTGGAGCCGGTCGCCGGCGAGGTGACCGACGTGACCGGCGCCGTAGCGTCGACGGCGGCGACCGAAACCGTCACCGGCGCCGAGGTGCCCGCATTGCCCGCCGCGTCATGCGCGCGGGACTGCACGCTGTGGTTGCCGGGCGGTTCCGCGGCACTGTTCCAGACGAACTGATACGGCGCGGCGGTCGCCGTGGCGCGGAGAGCGCCATCGACGAGGAAATCGACCTTCGTCACGCCGACGTTGTCCATCGCCGTCGCCGCCACGGTCACCGTGCCTGCCACGGCGGTGCCGTCCGACGGGCTCGTGACCGCCGTCGACGGCGGCTGCGAATCCTGCGTCGTCGTCCCGCCCACGGGGCTGTAGCCGTGCAGCTTGCCGTCCGGCGCGCGGAACCAAAACTGGGCGCGGTCGGCGCGGGCGATCAGGGCGCCGGGGTCACGCTCGGCGCTCATCACGTCGTAGTCCTTGTAGTTGTAGCCGAGCAGCGCGGGGGTCTCCCAGCCGGCGCTTCCGTAGCGCGCGGTGTAGACCTCGTTCCAGGTGTAGCTGCCTGGATTGATGGGCTGCCAGGCGAGCCAGATGGCGCCGTCGCTGTGCACACCCAGGCCGAACTGCACACCGCGCTCGGCGGCGACCGGCGGGGGCAGGAACTGCTTGCCGCCGGCCGCATCGATACGGGCAACGGTGAGGGTCGCCTTTTTCACGAAGATCGAGTTGCCGTCGTTCAGCAGGGGATCGATGAAGAGGATCTGGTCCTGGCGGGTCTGGTAGGCGAGGAGGATGGCGCCGCGCGTGGGATCGGGCACCGCCGTGACGAAGGGCAGTTCGCCCTGCACGCCGTTGGCGCCGTCGGCCGACCAGCTAATGAACGCCGGCTGCACCCAATCTAGCGTCAAGCCGCTTCCCTGCTCCCGCAGGTGGGTGGCGGCGATGTTGGAAAAGGCGTCGCGCTTGGAAAAGGCCCAGATGCTGTCGTCGACCGGGTGCTGGGCCAGCGTCATTTCGGAAAGTGTCAGCGTTCCGCCGCTCGTGTCGGTAAGCACGACCGGGTAGAGGGTCGACCAGGCGCCGCCGGTACCGCGATAGGCAAAACCGATGTTCACCGACCCGTCGGCGTTCGCCGCGCCTTCCTGGTGCCAGCCGATTACGACGGCGCCGCTTTTGAGCCGGATCATCGACTTCGGCCTGGAATTGGCGTCGCCGAAGGAGGTTGCGCTAACCAGCGTCGCCGACGTCGGGATGCCGGTACCGTTCAATTTGTACTGACTGACACGCAGCTGCCCGCCGACGTTGCGGTCGTAGGACAAGGCGAAGAGGTCGGTGGCGCTGGTCAGCACGTAGTCGGTTTCGGTCTGGCGGTAGCTGGGCGCCAGGTGGAGAAGGAAACGCGAGGTAACGCCCGTGTCCTCGTCGCGGACCCAGGTCCAGGTGTCGTAGCGGAGCGTGGTCGCGTTCAGTTTCTGATAGAGGACCACCGTGCGCGCGCCGAAGACGGCGGCGTGCTTGCCGAGCGGGGGCAGGGCCGCGTCGTCGATGGCGATGTCGCCGGCCGCGGGGGGGCACGCGGGAGTGGCGATGTTTACGATGGACGACCAGGGCGACTGATTTCCGGCGGCGTCCCGGGCGGCGATCTTGTACCCGTAGCTGACGCCGGACTTCACGTAAATCGTGTCGGCGAACCAGGTGCGGCCGGAGCCGATGGGGACGGTCTCCCCGTCGCTGCGCGAGATGACGTAGGCGCGCATGCCGCTGCCGCCGCTCTCGTCGCTGACGGCGTTCCAGGTGAGATTCACCTGCCCGCAACTGCCGGCGACCGCCGCCAATCCCGCCGGAACCGGGGGCGCAATCGTATCCGCTGCAAAGAGACACACCGGCGTCAGAGCCAGGGAGAGCGCAGCCATCCCCATGGCCTTCGCGTACTGCAACATCCTTTTGGTACTTCCTTGTTCCCCGTCCGCCGCGCCGGTTTCGCGACAGCCGGTATTGCTATTTCCATCGGCAACCCAGGCCCGGACGATTACAGCCACTCCACCGTCCGGCGGGAAATTTACATAAAAAAGAGTCTAGCGGAAGATGCCCGGTGATCTCGGTAAAATCCTACTCCACCCGCTCGGCCACCATTTTCTGCCCCTGCGTCTCCATCTCCACCCGCTTCACCGCGCCATCTTCTTCGACAAATCGCACCTTCCCTGGAACCGCCTGCTTGGTCCGGAACTCCAGGCCGCCGAGAGGAGCGAGTTCGAACACGGTCCGGAACCATGTGACGACGACCATCCCGTCCTCCACCGCCACCGTCAACTCATTCCCCGGCCGCAACCGGTATTTACCGGCGACGCGCGCGAACTGCGCCAGGTCCGGCCGCGCCCCGGCCCGGCTCACCGTCTGCCCCGCACCGCCGCGGAAACAGTAGAGCGTCTCGCCCGCCCGAACGAACATGTCCGGTCCGGCGACGAGGGGCGTCGCCCATAGCCCTTCTTCGAACTCGCTGGTCGACAGAATCTCCCACTCCCGTCCGGCTTTCAGCACGGTCAACGTTCCGGCCGCCGACGCCACGTACACGTTTCCAT